>JAIRXX010000385.1 GCA_031268065.1 Propionibacteriaceae bacterium | reverse complement strand
GATCATCATCTTCGGCGCAGCCGCCAATCTTGTTGCCGGCCTGGTGACGATGGCTTTCGGATTGTTGGACGACAAAATCGGCCCTAAATTCGTCATCATGTTCTGCCTGGTGGTACTGGTGGTCGCGGAATTGGCTACTTTCGTCCTGCACCAGCCTGGATACGCGCTGCGGGAGGGCATGGAGGGCTATGACGCGGCGGTCAGCGGTCAGGGACATATGCTCTTCTGGATCATCGGTCTAGCCGCCTCTGCGGTGTGCGGGCCAGCCCAGGCTGCCGCGCGGAGCTTCCTCGCCCGCGTTATTCCGGCTGGGCACTCCGGGGAAATCTTCGGCCTCTATACCACCACCGGGCGGGCCATCTCATTCCTCTCCCCATTATTCGCCTTCATCACGGTTAGCATCGGCACGCAGGTAGCGGGCACGGAAATAGCCGCCCAGCATTGGGCAGGTCTGGGCTTGGCGGTCGTGCTGGCAGCCGGGCTGATAGTGATGATCCCGATCAAGGAACGGCAGGTGTAATCCCCAGCCTGGTCTGCAGATTGGCGCGGATGGAGTCTGCGAAGAGCGAGATGTCCCAGTGGTGGGTGTAGCCCAATTGGCTGGCGTCCTGCTCGGTGATCGAGGATTCGCTGCGGAACGAGTGCTCGTCCAGATCGAGCGCCACCACTTGTCCGGCGAAGACCCCGCCGCTGGCAGTGGGCCTCACCAGCCGCGCCCCGGTCACGCCGGGTTGGACGCGGTTCTCCTTCTCGTCGAAGTAGCGCAGCACAGATCGTCCGTTTTTACTGGCGGGCACGTATTCCTCGCGGGTGTCGAAGGTGATCGGGTTTACCGCTCTCGTGCTCGCGTCCCCCCAAGTCGCCCGGTATTTGCCAGCGACCTCGCTGGGGGTGGCGGTATTCCAGGAGACGATGGTGCCGGTGTCGGTGGGAGAGGTCGAAGCCGGATAGGCGGTCTTGTTGAGCACCGCGTCGGTCAGCCCCCAGCCGATCAGGTAGTCCACGCCGAGTTGCGCCCTGGTCTGCTCGGGCAGCATGGGCAGCAGTCCGGCCAGCAGGTAAACGTTGAGGATGGAACCCTGCGAATGGGAGAAGATGACGAATGGTGCATCGCTTCGGTTCAACAGGAAGAAGCTGAAGGCGTCAAATACGTCCTGGGCCACGGGTTGCGGCCCGTCATCCCAGAACAGCGTCATCGGATCGGGCACGGACCCCAGATGCCCCCCATTCACCTGCCGGTACTTCGGCAGCCACACGTTGACGTCGAGGCCGTCGAAAACCGGATGCACCGCGATGGAGGCGAATTCTTCGTTGCCGTCCAGATATTCGGGGTCGGCGATGTCCACGTAAACCGGTCGGGCCGGATCGAAGACGAATGTCGGGGCGATGACGAAAACGTCCGGCGCATCGGCCGACCTGCCTGAGGTGGGGGCGATGAACCAGGAATTCGGGTCAGAATAATCCATGACTTCTAGCCTAGACCCTGATCCGGCTGTTATTTCCGTCTCGGCATTGGCGCATTGCCTGAGCCGATAGGGTGGTCATTGCCAGGCTTCCCCACCGACAAGGGAGTAATCATGGGACTTATCAAGGCCGCGTTGGACGCGGTAGGCGGCACTCTCGCTGACCAGTGGATAGATTTCTTCGCCATAGACTCGCTGCCCGATGACGTGCTGGTCATCAGGGGACAGCGTTACACCGCCGGCCGCGGCTCCAACACCAAAGGCTCCGACAATGTGATCAGCAACGGCTCCGGCATAGTGGTCGCCGACGGCCAGGCCGCCGCTGTCGTGGACAACGGCTTGGTGGTCGAATTCGCCGCCGCACCCGGCAGATACACCTATGACAGCTCCAGCGAGCCGTCGATCTTCGCCGCTGGCGGCTTTTCCGCCAATCTCGGCGCCGTGTTCCAGGCGGGCATCGAACGTTTCAAGCACGGCGGCAGCGTGGCGAAAGACCAGCGCGTCTACTACTTCAACACCAAGGAAATCCTGGGGAACAAGTACGGCACGCCCAATCCGGTGCCGTTCAGAGTGGTGGACCAGAACATCGGGCTGGATATCGACATCTCGATCCGCTGCAACGGGCAGTATTCCTACCGGTTGACCAATCCGATCCTGTTCTACCAGAACATTGCCGGAAACGTGGCCCAGGCCTACACCCGCGATCTTTTGGACCCGCAGTTGAAGACCGAGGTGCTGACCGCCCTGCAGCCCGCCTTTGCGAAGATTTCCGCATTGGGAATCCGCTATTCGGCGCTTCCGGGGAATACGGTCGAGCTGTCCCAGGCGCTAAACGAAGTCCTCTCCACCGCATGGAAGGAGCGCGGCATCGAGATAGCCACCTTTGGGGTCAACTCGGTGACGGCCTCCCCCGAGGACGAGCAGATGATCAAGGATCTGCAGAAAGCCGCCGTGCTGCGCGATCCGAATATGGCTGCGGCAACCCTCGCCGCAGCCCAGGCAGACGCCATGCGCGACGCGGCTAAAAACGACGCCGGCGCTATGACGGGATTCATGGGTTTGGGCATGGCGCAAAGCAGCGGCGGGGCTAATCCGGCGCAGTTGTTCCAGCAGGGCCAGGCTTACGCCCAAGGTCGGCCAGCGGTGCCGCCGACCGCCTATCCGGTGGCTGCCGACGGCGGTTTCCCGACGACCAACCAAGGTGCCTGGGCACCGCCCCCGGCAGCGCCTGCCCCGACAGACCCGAACGCTTTCGCGCCGCCCGCCGTGGACCTGGCTGGAGCTTGGAGCTGTCCGGCGTGCGGCAAAACTGGCAACACCGGCAAATTCTGCTCGGAGTGCGGCAGCCCCCGTCCCGCATAAGCAGGTTGAGACATGGCTCTGCTGGAGTACAAGTGCCCGAATTGCGCAGGCGCGATCACTTTCGACGCCAATGCCCAGCAGATGGTCTGCCCATACTGCAACACCGCCATCGACGTCGCCGCGCTGCGGCAGGCCGATGCCACCCTTGGCGAGGACCAGCTTTCGGAGGCTATTGATTGGCAGTATTCGCCGACTCAATACACCGACGAGGAGCAGCGGCAATTGCGGGCCTATCTGTGCTCGTCGTGTGGCGGGGAGATCGTCGCCGACGCCACCCTAGGTGCCACGGCTTGCCCCTTCTGCGACAATCCAGTGGTGGTGAGTTCGCAATTCTCCGGCACGGTGCGCCCGGACGGGGTGATCCCGTTCAAGATTGACAAACCGGCGGCAGTCGAAGGGTTGAAACGGCACTACCTCGGAAAACGGCTGCTGCCCAAGGTGTTCAAAGACGAGAACCATTTGGACGAGGTCAAAGGCGTCTATGTGCCGTTCTGGCTCTTCGACACCGATCTGGGCGGGCATTACGAGTTTCGCGCCATCAGCACCAGGGCTTGGAGCGATTCCCGCTACGACTACATCGAGACGAGTGTCTTCCATGCCACCCGCGAGGGGAGCATGAGTTTTCGCGGCGTCCCAGCCGACGGGTCGTCCAAGATGGACGACACTTTGATGGAATCAGTGGAGCCATACGACTATGCGGCCCTGGTGCCTTTCCAGACCGCTTACCTGTCCGGCTACCTGGCCAACAAATACGATGTGGATGCGGTGGCGGTGCTGCCTAGGGTGGATCAGCGGTTGGCCCGGAGCCTGACTGATGCCGTGTCGGGCACCTTGCGCAATTACGACAGCTTCTCGCTGGTCTCGGAACAGGGCGGGGTCAGCAACAGAGTCGTCCACTACGGGCTGCTGCCGGTCTGGCTGCTCAACACGAGTTGGAACGGCCAGCGCTATGTCTTCGCCATGAATGGGCAGACCGGGAAGATGGTCGGCGACCTGCCGATGGACGTGGCGGCGTTCTGGCGCTGGACAATCTTGCTCTTCCTGCTCGTCGCCGGAGTGGTCGCGGGCGGCTTTCTCTGCTGGTGGATGGTGTTTTGAGATGGGTGTCATGCGGTTACGGCATTTGCGCGGCGGTTGGGCGGCGCTGTTGCTCGCCCTGCTCTGCGGATGGTTGGCGCTGTGTTTCGCGCCGGTCGCGCAGGCGGACGCAAGCCGGGTCTTCGACGAGGACGGGCTGCTCAGCGCTGGACAGCGGGCCGAACTCAACGCCAGGCTGTCCGAGGTCAGCTCGCGGCACGGCTTCGACGTGGTGGCGGCGACGGTGGGGGACTTGGGCGGCAAAACAGCCCGGCTCTACGCGGCCGACTTCTACGAGGAGCATGGTTTCGGGCCAAACGGCGCCATCCTGATCGTCTCGCTGGCCGAAAGGGATTGGGGTTTCGCCACCACCGGCTCTGGCCGGGAGGCTTTCACCGGCGACGGGCAGGAATACCTGACCGACTTCTTCCTTCCCGATTTGCGCGAGGACCGGTTTTTCGAGGCTTTCATGGGCTATGCGGAAGGGGTGGATGCCTTCCTCGTCCAAGCTGAGCGGGGGGCGCCGTACGGTTCGGGCAACCATCCGATGACCTCCGACACCAAGAACGCCATCGCCGTCGGCGGCTGTGTCGGAGCCGTCGTCCTGGGTGCGGTCATCGCCATCGCGGTGCCTGGGCGTTGGCGCGGCAAGCTGAAGAGTGTGCGTCCGCAACAGGCGGCTGACCGCTATGTGCCCCAAAACGGATTCCAGCTGCAAAACCATTCCGATGTGTTGGTTGACCGCAGCGTCTCCCGCACCCGCCGTCCCGAGCCGCAATCGAGCAGCGGCGGAGGCGGGGGCGGATTCAGCAGCTCTTCGGGTGGAAGTTTTTCCGGGATGAGCGGGAAATTCTGAGACCGTTTCGCTCGAAGGCATCCGGCGCGGCAATTGCGCCGCCACCGGGCCGCCCGGCTGTCAGCGCGGCAGCTGGGAGGTCAACGCGCCTTGGTGTTTGGCGGCGATCTGGCGGACTTCCTCGGTGTTCGGGCCTGGCGCGGCGGTGAACAGCGCCTCGCGGTAGTACCGCAATTCCTCAATGGACTCGGCGATGTCGCTGAGCGCGCGGTGGTTGCCGGTCTTTTCCGGGGTGTTGTAATAAATCCGCGGGAACCAGCGCTTCGCCAGCTCCTTGATGCTGGACACGTCCACATTGCGATAGTGCAGATGGCTTTCCAGGGCGGGCATGTATT
>JAIRXX010000384.1 GCA_031268065.1 Propionibacteriaceae bacterium | reverse complement strand
GCCTCCGTGCGGCGACCAAGCAAGACTTGGTGGCCGTCGCAGCCCGTTCCAAAGAGCGTGCTCAAGTTTTCGCTGATAATTTCTCGATCGGCAAGGCATACGGCAGCTACGAGGAATTGGTCTGTGACCCTGAAGTGGATGTGGTCTACATCGCCACCGTGCATAACGCCCATTTCCCAGCGGCGAAACTGGCGCTGGAAGCCGGTAAAAACGTGCTGATGGAGAAGGCCTTCACCCTGAATCAGCGCCAGGCCAGCCAGTTGGCGGAGCTGGCCAAGGCGAAGGGGCTGTTCCTGATGGAAGCGCTCTGGACCCGCTTCCTGCCGCACATGGTCGAATTGCGCAACCGGGTAAACGCTGGGCAGCTGGGCGAATTGCGCTATGCCCACGTCGATTTTGGCTACCGGAACGAATACGATCCCAGCACCCGTTTCTACAACCCCACCGTCGGCGGCGGATCGCTGCTGGACCGGGGCATTTACTCGGTGTCCTGGGCGGTAAACCTGCTGGGGCTCCCCGAAGCCGTCAGCGCGCGGGCGACCCTGGCGCCCAGCGGAGTGGACGCCCAGGTGTCGGCCATCTTGGACTATCCCGCAAAGCAGGCGCAGGCGCTGGTGGAAGCAGCGGTGAACGTGACAACGCCGCAAGACGCCTGGGTGAGCGGGACTAAGGGCAGCGTCCGGCTGCTCAGCCCCTTCTGGTCACCGACGCAGCTGGAAATCCGGCTGCCGGACCGGGAGCCGGAAATCTGGTCGCGCCCATGCTTGGCCCGTGGCTACGAATACGAAATCGCGGAAGTGGCCCGCTGCATCAGCGCCGGGCAGACCGAATCCGCTGTCATGCCGATAGCCGAGACGGTGGCCATCATGGGAGTGCTGGACGAAATTCGCGCCCAGTGCGGGATAACGTTCCCTGGGGAATAGCTTCGGGAAAGCCGTTGCCCTGGCGCAAGCGCCCCAGCCCAAATGGCCTCCGGGCTGGGGCGCTGCCAGGGTTAAGCTGGCTCAGCCAGTTTTCACCGTTGCGGTTTTGGCGCTGGTGCGGGACGCCTGCTTGTAGCCGCTCTTCTTGGCGGTCACTTTCACAGTCAGCTTTTTGCCCTTGTCGGCGCCAACCACGTCATACCAGGCGTTCGTCGCTTTCTTGATCGCCTTCCCAGAGCGGTACCACTGATAGGTCAGCGTGTCAGGCAGCGGCGACCAAACGCCTGGGTTGGCGCTCAGCCGCTGGCCTAGCTGCGCGATCCCGGTGATGGATGGCTGGGCAGTGGCGGTGAAGCTCAGCGCCACCGCTTTCTTGGACGCCTTGCTGGTCTTGGACGCGGTCTTGTAACCGGCCAGCTTCCCGGTGACCTTCACCTTGAACGTCTTGCCGATATCGGCTGCGTCAAGGGTGTAGCTGTCGCTGGTGGCTCCGCTGATCGCTTTGCCCGAACGGTACCACTGCAATGACAAGTCCACCCCTGCCGGACCCCAGGCGCCAAGCGAGGCTTGCAGGGTCTGGCCATACTTCGGGGCGCTCTTGGCTGGGTCTTTGCCCGTAGACACGTTCGTGATCTTCGGCGTCTTCACCGACAGCGCTCCAGCTGCGATCTTCTTCGTCTTCGACTGGTGCGACCAAGACTCGGCGTAATCCAACTTGTGGCCCCTGGCTTTCACGCTGACCTTCTGCCCCAAATCAGCGGCGGTCAAGGTGTACTTCGCCTTGGTGGCACCCGGAATCTTCTGATCCCCGCGGAACCATTGATACGTGTACGACGTCGCCTTCGGACTCCAAGTGCCGGGTTTGGCGGTCAACGTCTTCCCGACCTTCGCCGTCCCCGAGATTGTCGGGGTGCCGACCTTCTTGAAGGGGGTCTTCGAGGCCGGGACCAAGGCCGACACCGCACCCGACAACGCCGAATACGCCGCGTCGATGCGCGTTTGGGTCGCAGCGGAATCCTGCAACACCGCCTGGGCGGCCTGCAGCTTGGCGCTCACCAGAGCAAAGGACGCGACAGTGTAATCATCACCGTCCAAAGCTGAAGCGACCTCAAGGATCGCCTGCAAGGACGTGTTATCAGCCGGGCCCGAGCCGCCGCCGCCATTCGGCAACGCCTCCAAACCGGCTACCGCCTGCTGCAACCGGGCAACCAGCGAGTCCACCCCAGCCTGACTGGCATCCGAATTGTCGGCGGCCACCAGCTTTGCCGCGTTTAACGCGCCGTCTAACCCCGCCGCGCTCTCAGCGGTGTAAACCGACGAGTCCAAAGTGTCCAATGCAGCCACCACAGCCAAAAGCAGGGTGACATCGCCCCGCTCATCCAGGGCGTCCAAAGCGTCCATGACCGCAGCAGTCAATGCGTCAACCCGGTCTTGGGTCAGCGCCGCATCGGCCAGCGCGTCCTCAGCGTCAGCGATCACAGCTTGCAACCCCGCCCAAGAACTTGTCGTATACCCGGCAGGGTTCAATTCGCCCGCCTGGTCCACAGCTGCCTCCAAAGCGCTGGCGTCCACAACAGGTGTGGTGGCCTCAGCCCCGTAGGCTTCAAATTCAAAGATGGAGTAACCCCACTCGTTGACTCTGGTCAAGCCCTGCATCCGCAGGAAACGGGCGGTGACTCCGGTCAGGTCGATGGTGTCTGTCCCGGCGCCAGCGGCGACCGAAGTGGTAAGCACCTCACCTTGGGTCCAATTCGCGCCGTCGGCGGAATAGTCGATGCGGAAGGTGGCCGCGTGCGAATCTTCCCACTTGATGACCACCTGGGACACGTCGTAGAGCTTCTGCTCGCCGTTTCCGAGGTCCACCTGCCACCACTGGTTGTTTGAATTGCCCGAAGCCCAGCGGGTAGACCCCAGCCCATCGTTGGCGAATACCGCTTGCCGCTCGTTGCCACTGCCCTCAGTGGATTCCGAACTGGCCAACGCCGGCTTGTTCAGCGCGAGGTTTGCCTCCGGCACTTCCGGTGTGTCGGCCAGTTCCAGCACCACGGTGGCGGATTCACCGGCTTTCAGCGGCAGCACCTTGGCGATGTCGCCCAGGCTGGATTCTCGAACGGCAATCTCGGCGCTGGTGGCGGACGAGATTCCCGCGCGTTCGATGAGGGTGACATCTTGATTCACCTTGGAGGTGAGGGTGACTTCCACCGATTTGCCGCCGGTGTCCCAGCTCAACTTGTCAATGGCCAGCTGGCCCTTGCCGAGCATGCCCGAGATGCTGCCCGACGGCAGGCTGGAAGGCAGTGCCGGAAGTACTTCCAGCGTGACTTCGCCCGCGCCGTTGACATCGGTGGTGGCCAGCATATTCATCAGGATCGCCGGAACCGCCTCCGCGACGTCGGTGCAGAACACTCCGGGGGTGACCGTGTTGTAGTGGGCCGTCCCCAGCGAGGTGTAGTAGTAGTTGTCCTTCACGAAACGCGACAGCTTGGCCGCCACCGATTCGGCGTTGTTGAGGTTCGCCGCGTTCAGCGCACCGTGCAACAGGCCGTGCCCGGCGTTCTCGTAATTGCCACCATCTTTGCGGGAAAGGAATTCCCGCGCCGCAGAGTAGAGGGAGGTGTTCTTTTCCGGCGTGATCTCCTTATACGGCCAGACCGGCAGCATTCCGGACGAGTGCCGGTGGGTGTAGGTCTGGTCCGAACCGTCGGCCAGATCGGGCCAGGCCCACTCGGACAACGCGCCGTTGTCGTCGATCAGATACGGCGGAAGGTTGTCCAGCAATTCTTGCCAGGTGGCTATCTTGCCGGTGTCCTTGCCGAGAAGCTGCGCCGTCTGGATCAGCGTTGACAGCGCGAACCGGGCGCCAGACACGTCGTAGTTGGAGTTGACCTGGATGGTGTTCAGCTTCGTCTCCGGGGAGATGGAGCCAGCCAAGATGTACTTGCCATCGGCGTCCTTCGCAGTGAGGAAGTCCTCATAGAAGTCGCCCATGTCCCGAACCAACTTGTAGTAGTGGTCGGCCAAGAATTGCTTGTCCCCGCTGATCAGGTAATACTCCCAGAACGGGTAGAGCAGCCAGGACTCGCCGCCAGTCACATACTCATAGGGATAGCTGGCGCCGATGCTTGAGATCAGCCCCTCCGGGCCGGGGCCGTTGCCGCCGGTGACCATGCCCCTGGTGCCCAGCAGGCGGGAGGCGTTGGTTTGGAAGTCGCGCTGCCACTGCTCGTTCAGCCAGAAGTAGCCAGCCATCGCCTCGGGCATATTGCCGATGTTGCCGCTGGCGACTTGCAGGTTGAGGTTGGCGTCGAGGTGGTAGAAGCCCTGCCAGCCGACGTTGCGGTCACCGGTCCAGTTGCCCAGCAGATCGGGAGCCTGATGCTCGCCGGAAGAGGCCAGCAGCAGATAACGCCCGTTGTAGTAGACCCGTTCCATCATCGCCGCCTCAAGCGCCGTCCCGGTCAGCGTCTTCTGCGCCGCGATCAACTGCTCGTTGCTCTTGGCGCGGTCTGCCTCGCTGGCGCCGAGGTCGATCATGACCCGGCCCATAATCTCGGAATGGTTGGCCACATGGGCGTTCAGCAGCGCCGCGTAATCGGTGCCGATACCGGCAAGGTGTTGCTGCAGCATATTGCGGGCGAAGGTCGCGTCAGCGCCCTCGGTCCCCCACGGGTTGACGTAATTCTGGTCGATGTGGTCTGGGTCGCCCGGATCGACGTAGGCCCGCGATCCGTCGAAATTGCCGTAGTAGCGCTGGGTCTTGGTGAGCAGCAACACGTAGCTCGCGCCGGTCACGGCAACCTTGTCGCCGCTCATCGCCCGCTGGCCGTCGGTGACGATCCGGGTGACGCCCTGGTAGGAGGCGTCATAGCTGTTCGACGGGTACTTAACCCTGAGGTCGAGATAGTCAACCGTCGAGGCGTTGGCGCTGGTGAAGCCGGTCAGATGCATTTCCGCGTCCAACTCCGCCCCCAAGGTCACATTCATCGTCTCGCCCTGCGGGGCGGGCAGGTAATTCACCGTGACGCCGCCAGCGCCTTCGGCGCAATCGGTCGGCTTGGCCCGCTCGCAACTCACGCCGTCCACCCTGGACACGAAGGAGGTGCGCTCCCAGTTGCCCAAGGCATCGGTCCAGTTGACCTTGACTAGCCCATTCAGATAGTCCGTCGAACGCCGGTAGTTGCTGATGGCACCGGAATCCGGGAGGTCCACCGTCAGCTTGAAGCCAGGGTGTTTGTCACCCTCGCCGCCGCCGTTCCAGCCGATGGCGTTGCCAGCGGTACTGGCCGCCGTCGAATACTGGCCGCTCACCGCCTGGTCCTTGATGCTCGCCAGCGTGGCGTCGGAAATCTGGTTGAACGAGCGGTGCGGCTGGCTCTGGGTGCGAGCGGTGAAGAATTCCTTGTCATTGAAGACGATCTGCTCGCTGCGCGGGTTGCCCAGCACGATGATGGCCTGCTTGCCGTTGCCAGCCAACAGCCCGTTGGTCCAGTTGGCATAGCCGTAGTTCTGCCCGCTGGAAGACCATGCGGTCGTCAACGGGTCGCCTACCGGAGCGGGCGGCGCGACGGGTTTCAACTCGCCGCCGTAGATCTCGAATTCGTAGAAGGAGAAGCCGTAGTTGGTGGCGGCGGTCACTCCCTGTATCCGCACGTAGCGGCCCTCTGCGTGGCCAAGGTTGACGCTCTGCACGCCCCCGGTGCCGTTCGCCGTGGTGTAAACGTCGGTGAACTCGGTCCCGTCGTCGGAGAGCTGGATTATGAACCCGCGCGCGTAGGCGCCCTCCCAAGAGATCATCAAGGAGTCCAGCCGGTAGCGTGCGCCCAGGTCCACCTGGAACCAGCCGGTCGGGCGGTTGGCGCAGCGGTCATTGCCCCAGCGGGTGGCGCCATTGCCGTCGATGGCCAGCGGCGGCAGGTAGCCGCTCTGGGTGTCGGAGCAGCTGGCGGTCGCCACCGCGTCCGGGAGCAGCGCCAGATTCTCCGGGGTACCTGCGGGCGGGGCGGGCGGCGTCGGGACGGTCTGCCCGGCAGGGGGCCAGAGCGTCTTGGTCACGGTGCCGGAGGTCTTCGCGTCGGCGAACGGCCCGGCGGCGATGTCGTCGTCCCCGAATTGCTGGCCGAGGAAATCGCTGGTCACATCGGCGGCGATGGGCTGGTCGGCGTAGGGCAGCACCCCGACACGGGCCTGCGTGGCAGGGGTGAGGCCGGTCGCGGCGGCGGCGTCATAGTCGTAGCTGATTTCGAAGGAGGTGTTCGTCGCGGTGTAGCTGACATTGGACAGCTTGCCGACCTGGTTGCCCTCGCTGGTCACCGTCTTGCCACTGCCGCCTGCTGGCATCGTCGTGCCCTGCAACAGATTGTTGTAGAAATACAGCTGTTGGA
>JAIRXX010000377.1 GCA_031268065.1 Propionibacteriaceae bacterium | reverse complement strand
CACGCAGGGCCAGGCTCAGCGTCACCGGGTCTGTTTTGCCAGCCAAAAGGTCGCTGACCAGCTGCCGCCGCCTTGAAAGTTCCGCCCCCCGGTCGTCTATCGCGGCTTGCAACGCCGGGTCTGCGGCAACCACGCGGGAGAAGCGGAATAGCTCATCCTCAACTTGGTCCAGCTTGCCATCAAGCTGCGCCAGCGCGATCAGCACCCGGTTTCCCTGCCGGTCCAGCGCCGCCACCATGTCCACAGCGCTGCCCCAGCGCTGTTGCGCCGCAGCCGAAACTATCTTTGCCGCTCCGGCGGAGACCCGTTGCGCGAAGAGCGCGGCGGCGAGCTGTGTCCGCGCTTCCTCGGAAGCCGTCGGATCCGACAGCGCGTTGCGCAAGCCGGGTTGGCCATCCAACAGCGCGACCACGGCGAATAGCTCTTCGGCCAACCCAGCGGTCGGCTGAAGCTCATCCGCCACCTGATCGAGCTGGGATTGGCGGGCGATTGCTGCGGTGTTCATCAAGCCTCGATCACTTGGCCGCCGCAGTCTGCGCTTCTAGCTCGTCCAGGAAGCGCTCCACGCTGCGCCGGGACCGTTCGTCGTCGGCCAGCGATTCGCCGACGATCTTTCCGGCCAGCTCAGTGGCCAAACCGCCGATCTCGGTGCGCAGCGACCGCACCACTGCGGTGCGCTCGGCTTCAAGTTGGGCCTTCGCCGTTTCCACCATCCGGGCTGACTCCGCCGCCGCCTGCTGTTTGATCTCGGCGGCGATTTCAGCCGCCTGCGCGCGGGCGTCGTCGCGGATTTTCGCCGCTTCGGCCCTGGCCCCTGCCAGCTGGGTTTTGTACTCCTCCAGCGCGGCGGCAGCCTCCCGCTGGGCAGACTCCGCCTTCTCCAGCCCGCCGCTGATAGCGGCGGTCCGCTCGGCGTAGGTCTTCTCGAACATCGGCACGATCTTCTTCGCCGCCACGAACCAGATGATGGCGAACAAGGCGATACCGACGAACAGCTCGGACAGGTGCTCGGGAAGCAGCGGTCCAAGACCCTCCAAAGGCAACACGGCGGGACTCAAGACAGAACGAAGGCCAAAGCGATGCCGATGATGGCCAAGGCTTCGACCACGGCAAAGCCGATCATCGCGGTGCCCATCATGGCGCCGCGTGCTTCAGGCTGGCGGGCGGTGCCGTTGATGACGGAGGAGAAGATCCAAGCCACGCCTAGGGCAGGGCCGAGCGTCGCCAAGGCGTATCCGATCATGTTGATCGAGCCGTTGATCCCTTCCAAGATGGTTAGCATTTGTTTTCCTTTCGGATGGTTTTCCTGGGTTTGTTCAAGTGGGTGGGTGGTCAGTGTTCCTCTGCTATCGCCGAGTGAACATATTGGGCGGTCAGCACGGTGAAGATGTATGCCTGCAGCGCGCCGATGAAAATCTCCAGGGCGAAGATGGCGAAACTGAAGGCTATCGACACACCTCCGGAGAAGTTGTAAAACAAGTTGTCCTTCTGCTCAAGCAGCCAAGCGCCGCCAAGCACGAAGACCAAGATCACCAGGTGGCCCGCGAACAGGTTTGCGAACAGACGCAGCGCCAGAGTGGCCGGGCGGACGATGAAATTGGACAGGAATTCCAGCGGGATGATCAGCCAGGTGACGTACCACGGAACTCCAGGGGGCAGCACCATCTTCACGAAATATTTCCCGAAGCCGTACTTGCGGATGCCCGCCGCGTTGTAGAGCAGGAAGCTCATGATGGCCAGGCCGTAGGGGAAGCCGATCTTGGAGAAGGTCGGGAACATGAAGGGGAAGAATTCTCCGAAGAGGTTGTTTACCAAGATGAAGGTGAACAGCGCCACCAGGTAGGGCAGATATTTGCGGTACTCGCTGCCGAGCACGTCGCGGGCGATCTGGTTGCGGATGAAGTCGTAAAGCCATTCCCCGACGAATTGGCGCTTGCCGGGGACAATCTGCTGTTTGCGCGCCATCCAGAGCCAAAATCCGATGACGACCAGCGCGGCGATCGCCGCCTGGCAGACATGGTTGGTGAGCCAGGCGTCCGTCCAGGCCGGAACAAAGTCGGTGCAGCTGGCCGGGGCGGCGCCCTCGTGCGGGTGGCATTCCTCCCACCCGGCGCTGGGGAAGAGCGGCCGCGAGTTGAAGCTGCTCGTGCTGGGTGGGACGAACTCGCCTGCACCCTCGAGTGGGACGAGCAATCCACCTAGTGGACGCATCGCTGCTCCTGCCTGGCGCATCACTGCGCCTGTCCATACTTCCTTATCACCCAATAGACGCCGAGGGCGGCACCCAAAATGAGTCCGACCGGCGTCCACAGCACCGAGTTCAGCCAGTGGTCCAGACCCCAGCCGATAGCGCCGTAGAACACTATTCCCGAGATCAGGACCGAAACGACCCGCATACCTTTGTCGAAGCCATCCGACTGATCGGTGCTGAGCGGGACTTTATCAGCATTGTGGACTTTATCAGTATCGCGGCCTTCCGTGCCGCGCTTTACACGCCAACGCTCACCCATTCGCGCCGCCCGGAGCCTGCGGAGTGTCGAAGACGGGGATGCGCAGCTTTGAGTAAGCCCAAAATTCAGCCCCCAGCCAGCCGACCACCACGGTGAAGACCGTCACCACCACGGCAACGGGCCTGATGAATGTCAGCGAATCCATGTTGTTCAGCGCGAACAGCAAAACCAAGCCCAGCACGCTCACCCGGCCAATGTAACTGGACACCGAAGCGACCAGGACAACCCGTGGATCAGCATCGGCGACAATAATCTGCACCGCCTGGCCGATGGTGAAAAACAGCAGTGTGACTGCGGCGAATATCGCGGCAGAGGCTCCCCCAGGCAGGCCCAGCCCGACCCCGAAGACCCCGACACAGCAGATACCGGCGGCATGTCCGCCCACCAGTCCGGCTTGGAGCAATTTCCTGGCCCGCATGGAGTGCAAGCTGGGCTGCCGGTTATGGAGGTGCGAAACTTGCTTATTCGCCGCCGCGGTGCCCTCAGCCATCGATGGCCACCACTTCGCCCAATTCGGCGGCTGACAGCAACCCTTGCCGAAGAATCCTCGGCGTGGACCCGGTGAGGTCGACGATGGTGGACGCCTCCAAACCTGGCGTGGAGCCAAAGTCGAGATAGAGGTCCACCCGATCGCCAAGCTGCCCGATAGCCGTATCGACATCCGTTGCGGCGGGGTGCCCGGCCAGATTCGCGGAGCTGACCGCCAGCGGCCCGGTGATTCTGAGCAGGTCGCGGGCGAAACGGTGGTCCGGCACCCGGACGGCGATGGTGCCGCCCCGGTCCCCCAGATCCATCCGCAAGCTGGAGTTGGCGTTCATCACCAAGGTCAGCGCCCCTGGCCAGAATGCGGCGGTCAGCGCGTCTGCCGCCGCGCTGACCCCTTTAGTCAGGGCAAACAGCGCCTTGGCCTGTGCCACCAGCACCGGAGGGGGCATGTCGCGTCCCCTTCCTTTGGCGTCCAGCAGCGCTTGCACCGCCGCTGGCTGGAAAGGGTCGGCGCCGATCCCGTACACCGTGTCCGTCGGCAGCACGACCAGCCCCCCGGCGCGAATCACCGCCACAGCGGCCTGAATGGCCTCCTGCGGCTCGTTCATGGCATCAACGGTCCGTGGCATGGCAACAATCTTCGCACTTACCGCCCGCCGGGGCACATCGGGCACCTGTCATCATCCCAGCCAGCGGAGCGTCAAAGTCAAGGAAGACGCGTTAAATGGGAGACTAGGCTAGGAACGGCAGCATCGGACTCGGAGGCGAAAAGTGGCAACGCGCGGGTTTTACAAGAGCATGAAGCAACGTCGGTATTACGACATGGATGATATGCGGAGCTGGTTTGCCCAAATCTCGCATGACCGAGTGACACGTATCTCCGAAGCAATGGAGAATTACGTCTCTGTCAACTTGCCTAAAGCTATTCGGAGCAAATCAACCCTTTCTGACTACCGCACGAATCCATATGTACTCATGGCTACTGCGGGGGCGCTAAGCCTTGATGATCTTCGTGCTTTGTCTCAGTTCCTCGTGAACGTGAAGCTGTATATGGGCCTGGAAACATCCTTCGGCAAGTCCATCGAAGATGTGGTGATGAGGCACTATCCAGATGGGATGGGAGATGAGCGCACTCGCTGGACCAGCCCTGTGGAGAAGAGTGAAGAGTTCGCCACTTATGCCGGTCTGTCAAATGAGGAGAAATCGGCACGAAGAGTTGACTCGGTATGGCGCGAGATCGATTCTTCATGCATTCACGGAGACCGAAGGCATCTATTAACGATCAAGAGCGGAGTCTCCACGATCAACGACACTCAGGTGAGCGGCATGTTTGCAGCCATCAGAGACCATAACGCCGCCTGGCTCAAGTCAAGCAGAGACAGGTTTGGGGTTGAAGGCATTGATGTTGCCATCGGCCTTACTTATGGCACTGCCTGCAGCACCAACAACAAGGAAAACCAGATACTGAACAAGCTACTCACATCAGAATTCGCTGAGGTTGAC
>JAIRXX010000152.1 GCA_031268065.1 Propionibacteriaceae bacterium | reverse complement strand
GTTCGCCTGGCGTGCCGTCTGCGGGGGCCAGGTCGGTCGGGGCGCTGGCGACGGCGGCGCGGAAGAAGGCCAGCTGATGGTCTGATCCAGGCTCGGCCAGTGATGCCAGCTCGAAGGCGGCGGTGGCGAAGCGGCGGTTCAAGCCGTGCCGCCGCCCGCGTGGGGAGTAGTGGTCTACGGCCAGCTTGGCTTGGCCGAGCAAGGTGCCGACTCCGGTCAGGTCGGTTTCGCTGCCCACCGCGCCGAGCACCAAGTTGATGTAATCGGCGGCGGGGATTTCCGCATCGCGGCACATGTCCCAGGCGGCGCCCCAGCACAGCGCCCTCGCCAGCGGGGAGTCCAAGTCGGCGAGTTGGTCGCGGACGGTGCGCAAGGACCGCTCGTCCAGGCGGATTTTGGCGTAGCTGAGATCGTCGTCGTTGAGCAGGATGAGCGCTGGGCGTTCGCGCCCGATGGCCGCTGGGATTTCAGTCAACTCTGTGGCGAGATCGGTTTCGATGCGGTGGACGCGGCTTAGCCGCCCGGTCTTGGGCGACGGCTCGTAGAATCCGATGGCTATCCGGTGCTGGCGCAGCGGGTCGCCGGTCTGGCGCAGTGCAAAATGGGTGAAGCGGTTCGCGGCGTCGGTGGTGAATTCGGCACGCAGGGTATTGGGGCCGGTGGTACGCAGCCATTGGGCGGCAAATTGAGACAGATCGCGCCCAGAGGAGGCGCTGAGCGCGGCGAGCAGGTCGGCGAAGGTGGTGTTGCCCCAGGCGTGCTTGGCGAAGTACGCGCGCAATCCGGCGAGGAATGGTTGCTCGCCCACATAGGCGACCAGTTGTTTGAGCACCGACGCGCCTTTGGCGTAGGTGATTCCGTCGAAATTCAACTCGACTGCCTCAAGGTCTACCATGTCGGCGGCTATCGGATGGGTGGAGGGGAGTTGGTCTTGGCGGTAGGCCCAGTTCTTTCGGTTGTTGGCGAAAGTCACCCAGGGGTCGTCTGCGGGATCGGCATTTGTTTGCGGGGAGGAATTCCGAATTTGGGCTTGGCACCAATGGGAGGCCCACTCCGCGAACGACTCGTTCAACCACAGGTCGTCCCACCACTTCATCGTGACTAGATCTCCGAACCACATATGCGCCATCTCGTGCAAAATCGTGTTGTTGCGGGCGTTGTGGGAGGCGCGGGTCGTCTTGGAGCGGAATAGATACTCATCGCGAAAAGTGATGCAGCCGGCGTTTTCCATAGCCCCGAAATTGAATTCGGGGACGAAGATTTGATCGTATTTTGCGAATGGGTACGGCTGGCCGAAAGCCTGCTCGTAGACATCAAGCCCGGCTTTGGTGGTTGCGAAGATTGGCGCGGAGTCGAGGAATGGGGCCAGCGAGCGACGGCAAGCCAGCGACAGCGGGATCGTTCCAACTCGACCCTGGTGCGAATCGCGCACCACATGGTAGGGACCGGCCAGCAGCGCGGTCAGGTAGCTGGAGATGCGCGGCGTCGCGGCGAAGACGTGCTCTGCTATCTGGTGCCCGATTTTGTTGGGCTGCGGGCTGGGAGAATTGGAGAATACGACCCAATTCGCCGGGGCGTTCACAGTCAATCCGAAGCTCGCTTTCAGATCGGGCTGCTCGAAACAGGCGTACATGCGCCGCGCGTCGGCGGTCTCGAATTGGCTATAGCAGTAGCTGAGGCCGTCGGCGGGATCGGTGAACCGATGCAGTCCCTCACCGGTGTGCGAATAGCGGCACCAGGCGCCGACGGAGAGCTGGTGCGGTCCGGCGGGGACCTCGAAATGAATCTTGTCGTCCTGGAAGCGGTTCAACCCCAACTCGGTGCCGTCCAAGACAAGCTGGGTCACCTCGTCCGCGATCAGATTCACGAAACTAGCCCCAGCGTGGGAGTTGAAGTGGATCGTGGAGTGCGACCAGAACTGCTGCTCGGGGTCTTTGCCACTGGCCTTGGCGAGGTCTGGCGTCAAGTCGATCAGCACCGCGTAGCTAGTGGCTTGGATCAGCCTGGCGCGCTCAGCTGCCTCGGCCCTGGTGATGTTGGCTGGATACATTGTTTGCCTCAATGTTGGGAAGACGTCAGGGCAATGTTATTCGCTAGCGCCCCTCCCCAGGGAGCGCCATGCCCCACAGTCGCCGAAAGACTTCTGACCCATGTCGTCCTGGTCAGCGCAGCGTGGCTGTTGCCCGGCTATCCGGCGTACCGGGCAGATGAAATTCTGGCTTGCCGCCACGGCGTTCTCTGCCTGCTCGCTTCGCCCCTATTGCCGCGATTTTTGGGTGGGCAGTTGTGAGCAATTGCTGCGACTCAACTTGTCAACTGCAATCTAAACCGCTTTAGTGTAACTAGCGCTTTTACTGAAGAGGCTCACAACACCGAGTTAGGCGAGGTCATGGCTATCAAACGTGTGACAATGGCCGACGTTGCCGCTTTGGCCCAAGTCTCCAAAACGACTGTCTCGTTCGTGCTGAACGACCGCCCTGGCCTGTCCGCCGCCACCCGTGATCGGGTGCTTGCTGCGGCGGAGGAATTGGGCTGGACGCCTAGTGCGGCGGCGCGGACCTTGTCTGGCAAAGGCACCGACACCATTGGCGTGGTGCTCAACCGCCCGCCTCGGCTGACCGGCATCGAGCCAGCGCTGGAGGATTACTTTCAAGGTGTGGAGCGCGAGGTTTCGCACCGGCTCATCTCGTTGCTAACCAGGGTGGTTAGCTCACACGAGGAGGAATTGTTGACGCTGCGGTCCTGGTGGTACAGCAGACGGGTTGACGGAGTGATCCTGGTCGATTTGCGGGCGAATGACGACCGTCCATCCGCCTTGCGGAACGCGCATGTGCCGGTGGCGGGAGTGGGCGATCCGAAGCTGCGCAACCAACTCCCAGTGGCTTGGCACGACGACTCGGCGGCTATTGATCAGGTGGTGGGATATCTCCACGCCCTGGGCCATACGCGGATCGCCCGATTGTCCGACCGCAGCGTTTTGTCGTACGCCAAGATTCGCAATGATGCCTTTGAGAAGAGCTGTGCGGACCGCAGGTTGAGTGAGCAAATGGTTTGCCCCATAGAGGCCACCGCAGCCGCCGCAGCTCAAACCACCAGAGAGTTGCTGATGCTGGCCAAACGCCCAACCGCAATCCTCTACGACAACGCGGTGACCGCTATGGCTGGCATGGCTGTGGCACAGGAGATGGGCATCCAAGTCCCGCGCGAGTTGTCGGTAGTGGCCTGGGGCGGGTCGCAGATCTGCAACTACACCCATCCCACCCTGTCCGCAGTCGAGGGTGACGATCTGGGGTTGGGGATGCAGGCTGTGCGCATGTTGCTCAGCAAACTCAAGGGCGAGGATGTCGGGGACGGCCAATGCGCGACTCCGATCTTCGTCCCACGGGGCAGCACCGCCCCGGTGGCTCGGGTGAACAGCTTCTAAGCTCGGGCTTGGGGTGTCCCCAGCCAACCGAACGGAATCGTAAAAACACGTCACTTTCCAGTCCCACGCCAGGCGGGGCTGGCCTCCCGCCACAGTGGTCTAAAGCCCATGCTTTCCCCAACAGGGGGCTGAACAGAGGGGAAACGGCTGCCAGGAGTGGCCGACGTGTGGTGCCGGGACATCGAATTTGGGCCAATTCTGAGGAATTTTCCGGCAATCTATTGAACCGGTTTAACAAACTCTCTAGACTCCTGCGCATAGAGATCCTCCAGCCAATGACGGAAGAGGAATGGCATGAGCATTGTCGTCGCCCACAAGTGGGCAGCAAGTCCCAGCGATGTGGGCATTGCTGCGGACGGGACTCTTGATTGGTCCCGCGCCAAGCCTGGGATTAGCGAGTATGACCCGGTGGCAATCGAAGT
>JAIRXX010000344.1 GCA_031268065.1 Propionibacteriaceae bacterium | reverse complement strand
TTCGTGGACTCCGGACTGGCGGCAAGCCTCATCGGCCAGGATGAAGTCCGACTCAGCCGTCAAGACGGCGCTCTGGGCGGGCTTCTGGAGAGCTTCGCGGCGATGGAACTCGCCCGCCAGGCCACCTGGGCGACACAGGTCGTGGACCTTTACCACTATCGGACACGCGACCAAGTGGAGGTGGACATAGTGCTGGAGAACCTGCGCGGCGAGGTCGTGGCAATCGAGGTGAAGGCGGCGTCCACCGTCCGGGCGGAAGATTTCACCGGCCTACGGCATCTCGCCGCCCGGCTAGGCGACGACATGATCGCCGGATACGTCCTCTACCTCGGCCAGCAGTCGCTGCCGTTCGGCCCCAAAATGCGGGCGCTGCCGCTGGCCGCGCTGTGGGAAACCGGCTGAAGCTTTGGCGGACAGCCCAGGAATAAGCGCCGCAATCGCACCAGCCCTACGGCTCCCCCGAACGCACGCTGCTAGATCGGCTGGCGCCTGGGGCGACTCTAAGCGGCGGCCTGTGCCTGGTTAAGCTGGTCTAGAAGTTTCTCGCGCTCGCGCTCGCCCTTCTGTGTGCCATCTGAGGGCGAGATGGCGATGTTGGGGAAAGCTGGCGCCTGATGGTTGGCATCGCCCTCCTCCCATGCCTGTCGGGCCTTGGCCAGTGCGTCGGCGTCGAATGGCGGGCAGGCCCGCAGCAGCCCATCCAGTTCGCCAGCGGTGATGGTTGACGGGATCACGGCTTCTGGCAGCTCCGTGGCGGTGGTCTGAGCCGGGTCGGCTATGTCCGCCCAGCCGTTGTGCCTGGCGCAGCGTGCCCAACTGACAGTGGCCTGCCTCAGCGCATCGAGTTGGTCTGTGTTCGCCGGGTAAACGCCTCCCGTCGCGGAACCAATGTGCCCTGATTGCTCCAGGCAGGCCCTATAGGCGATGGTGTGGTCTTGCCCGTCGATAACCAGTACCGGACCAGCCGGGGCCAGCAAAGAGGATTCTTGGCGGCTGCCCAACTCTTCGGTCCCTTCGACGTATGACACGACCACAGCGCCATCCTGATCCCGGTTCACGACCCATTGGACCGGCTCGAAGACCAGTGCCTCGCCGTCCGCGCCGCGGATGGATGCGGAGATATCGTTTAGGGTCAGACAGGCCAGCAGTTTGTCCGGCGACCCGGCGGCGGTAGGCCGAGCTGTTTCCGCAGCTGGTGTTGGTTCTGGGACGGCGTTTGCACAACTGGTAGCCAACGCGGTGAGCAACGCGGCGAGGACGCCTGCCAGACGCGGTTTGCGCGTCAATATTCGCATCGATGATCCTTTCTTCGCGGGGTCGGTGCGCGGAGGCTGTTCTGAGGGTTGGCACCATCAATCCGACCTCAACTCGTCTCCTGGTGCCCCAGTCTCCCCGGCGCAGCGTGAGCAGGGAGTAGAGCCTGAGCCAAACCAGAACGGCGATGTGCAACAACCCATATAACGGAGCCGCAGCGAAGCCGATCAGCCGGTCCCTCCCGGATGGCCGCACACCGGTCAGCGCCGGGTATCGGTAGGCCCGCCCGTAGGCGATCAGTGCCAGATACACCAAATAGGGCAGAATGAGTTGTTGCGCTGCCACCAGTGGGGCTATCCCGATGGCGAAAATCAAAGATGCGGTGAACACGATCCAGGTGGCCAGCTCGACGAAAGTGAACCAGAACGCCGGTTTGCGCACCGGCATCGCCCGCAACACCCACAACGACTCGCGGAAGAACGACTTGTTCCACCTGACCTGCTGGCGCAAGAAATGGCTAAAACGTTCCGGGACGGCGGTGTAAGCGACGGCGGTCTCCTCGAAGATAGCCCGTCCCTCCAACAGGCAATAGTTGGTAAGCCTCCTGTCGTCCCCGAACACAGACGGGCGTCCAAGGAAGCGCTGTCCCAAGAAATCTTCGCGGTATTTCCACAGTACCTCCGCCGAGTAAAGCGCCAGCGACCCGCAAGCGCACAACATCGACCCCATCCGAGACTGCGCGCCCCGGTCCACCAAGAAAGCTTGGGCATAACGCAAGTCGATCAGCCGGGTCAGCAGATTCCGGCCATAGTTCAATGCCAGCACTAACCCGGTCACAGCTTTCACTCCCGACCGGGAAAACGCCTCGACCAGCCGCGCCACAGCGTCCCGGTCCAGCACCGTGTCAGAATCCACTCCTAGCAGCGCGTCGCAGTCTGGCTGCAACTCCAATGCCCGCATAAGGGCGTGCCTCTTGCCCCTGTTCTCCGTGAAAGCCTCGACGCGGAATTCCACCCCGGCAGCTCGGAAACGGCCTTTCCAGCCCTTTGCCTCATCCAACGCGCGACCATCGCTAGAACAGTCATCAATGACCACCACCGACTGAACCGGCCTGGTCTGAGCAAGCAGGGATTCCAGGCAAGCACCCAGCATCGCCGAATCCTCATTGAACACCGGCACGGCAACTCCGACCCGCAGGCTCTCAACTACCCCCGCTCGTCGATCTTCCCTGCCGCATTTCCGCGTTCCGGACCGCCACGACAATACGATTTTCACTCCGAACAGCGCCATTGCCGCCACCCCGTACCAGGACGGCCCACCAACGGCGGCCCACATCGCCGCCAACCCACAAGCGG
>JAIRXX010000342.1 GCA_031268065.1 Propionibacteriaceae bacterium | reverse complement strand
TATCCACCGGTATCTGAGCCGCAGACACACAAGAAGACGGCGGCGAGTTTAGCCGAGCCGTTCGGCATCGCCAACACCGGGCCGACGAAGGAGGCCAGCAGCGGCACGTAGCCGATGATCAGCGCGCTGGCGGAGATATCGCGGGTGTAGCCCTCCACCCCTTTGGGCATCCGCCAAAGCATGGCGGTGAACATCGCCCCCGCCGTGAGCGCCCAAGGCAGATAGCCCAGTGCTGGGAAATATCCGCTGACCACGATGAATCCGGTGAACGCCGCTATCGGGATGATCGCTGAATGCGCACCGCGCAGGGCCAGCGCCTGATGCATTTCCACGCAACCCAAGACGGCGAGCACCGCCAGCAGGATCGCCACCCCCAACGGAAATTGGACCATGCAAAAAATGACCAGGGCGAACAGTCCGATGCCTACCGCCAGCGCCGCGGGCAAATCCCTACCAGCCCGTGGCGGCTTGGCCTTGGCATCCACGCCGTCGCCAACAGACCCTCCAGCGGAGGTTTCCTCCGAATTCATTCGCCCGGCCCCGCTCAGACTTCGAGCAATTCAGCCTCTTTGGCTTTCAGCAGCTCGTCCACGACATCAATGTGCTTCTTGGTGATGGCGTCCAATCGTTTTTCCGCGCCGCGTGCGTCGTCCTCGCCGATCTCCTTGCCCTTGAGCATCTTGGTGATGGTTTCAATCGCATGGCGGCGGACGTTGCGGATCGCAACCCTGAACTCTTCGGCCTTGTGGCGGGCCACTTTTATGTACTCTTTGCGGCGTTCTTCGGTGAGTTGCGGCATGTTCAGCCGGATGACGGCGCCGTCGTTGGCCGGATTCACGCCCAGGTCGGAATCCCGGATCGCCTTCTCTATCCCGGCCATCGAGTTGCGGTCGAATGGGCTGATCAACACCGTGCGCGCCTCCGGCACCTGGAAGGTGGCCAATTGCTGCAGCGGGGTGGGCGAACCGTAATAGTCCACCATGATTTTATTGAACATCGCCGGGTGTGCCCGACCAGTGCGGATGCCGGCGAATTCCTCACGGGAATGCTCCAGGGTGCCATCCATCTTGTGTTCAGCTTCTTTGATGACGTCTGCGATCACAGCCAGTCCCTTCCAAGCTCGGTTGCGTCAATTATGAGTGCAGTGTGGTACCGATCTTCTCACCTGCAACGCACTTGGCGATATTCCCCTCCCCGCCCAAGTCGAAAAAGACCATCGGCAGGTCGTAGTCTCTGGCCATGCTCACCGCTGTGGCGTCGGCCACTTTGAGGTCACGGGCCAAGTAGTCGTCGTAGGTGAGTTCTTCAAATTTCTTCGCATCCGGATTGGTGCGCGGATCGTCGTCGTATACGCCGTCAGTGCCCTGTTTGGCCATCAGCAGCACTTCGGCGCGGATTTCCAGGGCGCGTTGGGCGGACACGGTGTCGGTGGAGAAGAACGGCATCCCCGATCCAGCGCCGAAGATGACGATCCGCCCCTTCTCCAGATGGCGGATCGCCCGCAGCGGAATATACGGCTCAGCGACTTGTCCCATCGCTATCGCCGTCTGGACACGGGTGGGCACCCCGGCCTTCTCGCAGAAGTCCTGCAATGCCAGGCTGTTCATCACCGTGCCCAACATGCCCATGTAGTCGGCGCGGGCGCGGTCCATGCCCCTGGTCTGCAGTTCGGCGCCTCGGAAGAAGTTGCCCCCGCCGGTGACGATGGCGACTTGGACGCCGCTGGCAACGACTTCGGCCACCTGCCGGGCGATGGAAGACACCACGTCCGGATCTACGCCGACCTTTCCGCCGCCAAAGGCCTCTCCAGAGAGCTTCAACAAGACTCGGTGGTAACGATTAGCCATTCCGCCTCCAATTACTCATCTCAGCCGCCAAGACAGCCGCGCCGATTAAAGCTCTCCCATTCGCCGTTTTGGCCCCCTCGACCGGTGCGAACCTGCCTCGGCAACCCGTTGCCGGCCCGTCAGGCTCCGGCGGCGAAACGAATGAAGCGCTTTACTGTGACCCCATTCTTCTGCAAAAGCTGTCCCACTGTCAGCTTGTCGTCCGAAACGGACGGCTGTTCGACCAGGCAGACTTCCTTGTAGAAGCCGTTGACCCGCCCATCGACAACGCGCGGAATGATCGCTTCCGGCTTGCCTTCTTCCTTGGCGGTCAGCTCAGCGATGTGGCGCTCTTTCGCGACGACCTCAGCCGGGACGTCTTCGCGGGTCACCCACTGCGGGGACATCGCGGCGATCTGCATGGCGATGCCACGGGCGAAGGCCTCGTCGCCGCCGACATATTCCAGCATCACTCCGACCTGCGGGGGCAGATCTTGGGAACGCTTGTGCAGGTAGACCGAGACAGTTCCGTCATAGCTGGCGGCGTTGGCCAATTCCAACTTCTCGCCGATCTTCGCGCTCAGTTCGTTGACCGCCTCGTCCACGCTCTTTCCGCCAGGCAGCCCGACGGCCTTGGCGGCCTCCAGGTCTGCTGGCGCGGCGGCGTCCACCGCCTGGGCGATGGCGGAGGCCAATTCCATGAACTCGGTGTTCTTGGCCACGAAGTCGGTCTCCGCGCCGAGCTGGATGACCGTCTTGCCCGCTGCGGCGACCAATCCGTTGGCGGCCACCCGGTCGGAGCGTTTGGCCATCTTGGCCTGGCCGCTCACCCGCAGAATCTCGATGGCGGCCTCAAAATCGCCGTCGGCCTCGGTGAGCGCGTTCTTGGCGTCCATCATCCCGGCGCCGGTCTGGTCGCGCAGTTTCTTCACATCGGCAGCAGTGATTGCCATTGAAATATCCTCTTATTCTCACTCGGCTTTGTCGTCTTCGGCCTTGGCCTCAGTCTTCGGATCGGATTCGGGCGCAGGCGCGGATTCGGGCGCAGGCTCCACCTCGGGGGCTTGCGGCGCGGCGGGCGCAACCTCGGCAACGTCTGGCTCTGCAACGGGGGCAACTGCGGCCTCAGCCTCCGGGGCCGCCTCAGCCTCCGGCACCACCTCAGCCGCTGGAGCAGCCTTGGGCGCGGCTTCCGCCTCAGCGAGGATCTCGGTGCGCACTTCCTCCGCAACTTCGGCGGCAATCTCGGCAACGTCTGCGGCGACCTTCTCGGCTACCGCCTTGGCCTCCTCGATCACTGCCTCAGTCTTGGCTTTGGCCTCTTCCCGCACCACTTCGGCCCTGGCGTCGG
>JAIRXX010000326.1 GCA_031268065.1 Propionibacteriaceae bacterium | reverse complement strand
CTGGTCCGCCGACAAGAACAACCTTGACCCGGCGAAGAAATCCGCCGAATCGCGGATGTTCTCGCTGATCGGCGCCTACCGCAGCCTCGGCCACTACATGGCCGACATCGACCCGCTCGAATTCCGCCAACGCACCCATCCGGAATTGGCCATTGAACACCACGGGCTGACGCTGTGGGATTTGGACCGCGAATTCCCCATCGGCGGGCTGGGCAACCTCGGCGGCGGAATCAAGACCATGCGGGAAATCCTCGGCATCCTGCGCAATTCCTATTGCCGCACCATCGGCCTGGAATACATGCACATCGCCGACAACGAACAGCGCGACTGGATACAGGAACGCTTCGAGCGGCCTTACAAATCGCTGCCGCGCACCGAGCATCTGCGCATCTTGGACAAACTGAACGAGGCCGAAGTCTTCGAGACCTTCCTGCAGACCAAATTCGTCGGCCAGAAACGCTTCTCGCTGGAAGGCGGCGAATCGGCCATCGTCTTCTTGGACGAATTGTGCGAACAGGCGGCCAACGCCGAATTGAACGAGGTCATCATCGGGATGCCGCACCGAGGCCGGTTAAACGTGCTGGCAGCCATCACTGGGAAGTCCTACAGCCAAATCTTCAAAGAATTCGAGGGCAACTACGATCCGCGCCTCACCCAAGGCTCCGGCGATGTGAAATACCATCTGGGCGCGGAAGGCGAATTCACCGCTGCCACCGGCAAAACCATTGAGACTTCGGTAGCCGCGAATCCAAGCCACCTGGAGACAGTTGACCCGGTGCTGGAGGGGATCGCCCGCGCCAAGCTCGACCGGCTCTCAGCCGAACGGCATCAGGAATTCCCGATCCTGCCCGTCCTCGTCCACGGCGATGCCGCCTTCGCCGGACAGGGTGTGGTCTACGAGACAATGCAGATGTCGCAGCTGCGCGCCTACAAAGTCGGCGGCACGATCCATTTGGTTGTCAACAACCAAGTGGGCTTCACCGCCTCGCCAATGGATTCGCGCTCTTCGGTCTATTGCACCGACCTGGCAAAGGCCTGGCAGTGCCCGGTCTTCCATGTCAACGCAGACGACCCGGAGTCGGTCGCACGGGTGGCCCAAGTGGCCTTCGCCTACCGGCAGCGCTACCACAAAGACGTTGTAATCGACCTGGTTTGCTACCGCCGCCGGGGCCACAACGAGGGTGACGACCCGAGCTTCACCCAGCCGAAGATGTACGACCTCATCGAGCAGAAACGCACCACGCGCACCCTCTACACCGAAGCGCTGATCGGACGCGGCGACATCTCCACCCAAGACGCCGACGATGTGATGGCGAAATTCCGCGAACGGCTGGAGGCGGTCTTCAAAGAGGTGCGCGAAGCCTCCAACGCCGATCAAACCTGGGCGAAGACCCCCTACTACCCGAAGAAATTGGGCGTGGAGACCCAGACGGCAATCTCAGCCGAAGTGATGGAGGCGGTGGCGAACGCGCATCTCGACTTCCCGGAGGGCTTCACTGTCCATCCCAAGGTCTTGCCGCAACTCCAACGCCGCGCCAACAGCTACCGCAATGGGAATATCGACTGGGCCAGCGCCGAATTGCTCGCGCTGGGTTCGTTGCTGATGGAAGGCCGCCCGGTGCGGCTGGTCGGGCAGGACACCAGGCGCGGAACGTTCTCCCAGCGTTTCGCGGCGATCGTGGACCGCAAGACCAACGAGTCCTACGTGCCACTGCGGCAGCTCAGCGAAGACCAGGGCGCCTTCCACGTCTACGACTCTTTGCTCAGCGAATACGCGGCGCTGGGCTTTGAATACGGCTACTCCGTCGCCGCCCCCGACGCGCTGGTGTGCTGGGAGGCGCAATTCGGCGATTTCGCCAACGGCGGGCAGTCCGTTATAGACGAATACATCTCCTCGGGCAACGCCAAGTGGACGCAGAAGTCGGGAGTGGTCCTGCTCCTCCCCCACGGCTACGAGGGACAGGGGCCGGATCACTCCTCAGCCCGCATCGAGCGTTGGCTGAACCTCTGCTCCGAAGGGGCTTTGGCGGTCTGCCAGCCATCAACTCCGGCCAGCTATTTCCACCTGCTCCGCACCCATGCCTACGTGAATTGGCACCGGCCTTTGGTGGTGATGACTCCGAAATCGATGCTGCGCAACAAATTGTCGGTCTCCGCAGTCGACGAATTCACCCACGGCCACTGGCAACCGGCGATGGGCGATCCCACCATCACGGACCCCGCTTCAGTGCGGCGGATCATCTTGTGCTCCGGCAAGGTGCGCTGGGAACTGGTGAACGCGCGGGCGGCAGCAGGGCTGGACCAGCAGATAGCCATTCTCCCGCTGGAGCGGCTCTACCCGCTGCCTGCCAAGGAATTGGCCGCCGAACTAGCCAAATACCCAACGGTGGGCGATGTGTGCTTCGTCCAGGAGGAGCCCGAGAACCAGGGCGCTTGGTGGTTCTTGCAGCTATACCTGCCCAAGGCCATCGCTGAGCTGATCCCCGGCTACGAGTTGAAGATGACCGGAGTCACCCGCCCGGCTGGCTCGGCGCCCGCGGTGGGTTCGGTCAAAGTACACGCCGCCCAGGAGGCAGAGTTGATGCGGCGCGCGCTGGGTTAGCGCCGCTGCGGCGCCCGTCTGCAACCCCGATGCACACCCGGTCTTGCGGACGCAAGTACGCCTGTCTACAACGACACTTGTCCCAACTTGTTTCAAATTCCCCAAAACCCTTGTGTTCGCGGCTTAAACTTGTCACTCTAGATACTTGTCTGTCACTTGACGTATGGCACATGCACATGACGGTACGTCTTGTTATAAGGAGTGAATTACTTCATGGATTGGCGCCATAGGGCTGCCTGCCTGACCGAGGATCCGGAATTGTTTTTCCCAATCGGAATCACAGGACCGGCTCTCGTCCAGATAGCGGAGGCTAAGAAGGTCTGCCGCCGCTGCGAGGTGCGCGAAGCGTGTTTGCAGTGGGCGTTGGATGCCGGGCAAGACCACGGCGTCTGGGGCGGGCTGAGTGAGGACGAGCGCCGCGCCATGAAGCGCCGCGCCGCCCGGATGCGCGCCCGCTCCTCTTAGATCAGCGGAACTTGCACCGTCGCCAGCGTGCCACCGCCGTTGGCGACGGCCTCCAAGCTGAAAGTTCCGCGCATGTCTTGCACCAAGGTGTTGACGATGGACAGCCCCAGGCTGGTGGAAGACTCCAGGGAGAAGTTTTGCGGAAGCGGCTCCCCTGCGTTGAAGACGGTGACTTTCAGCCAGCCTTTGGCCTGCTCAGGCCGCACGATCACCTCTCCGGAACCTTTGTGCAAGCCGTGCTCCACGGCGTTCTGGCAAAGCTCGGTGAGCACCAGTGACAAGTTGGTGGCCACTTCTGCCGGAATGTGCCCGAAAGAGCCGTCGCGGACCATCCGCACCTTTCCCCCGGTGGTGGCAACCGAACCGACCAGTTTGAGCAGGCGGTCGGCCACATCGTCAAATTTGAGCGTCGCGTCGAAGGCTTGGGAAAGAATCTCATGAACCACGGCTATCGCTGAGACTCGCTTCATCGCATCGTCCAGCGCGTCTTTGGCCTCCGGGACGGTGATCCGCCTGGCTTGCAGCCGCAACAGCGCGGCCACTGTCTGCAGGTTGTTCTTCACCCGGTGGTGGATTTCGCGGATGGTTGCGTCTTTGGTCACCAATTGCCGCTCGCGGGAGCGCAATTCGGTGGTGTCACGGCACATGACCAGCAAACCAGCCGGGCCTAAGCTGTCGTGCAGCGGAAGCACCCGCACCCGGATCGTCGCCGAAGCGGACTCCATGTCAAGCTCCCGCGCACCCCGGCCTTCCAGGGTGGATTTCGGCGGGTGCTCCACCGGCTGCCGGTGCGCCGTGAGCAGCGGCAGGGTGGTTTGGACCAGGCTCTCCCCCTCCAAGTCGCCCACCAGCCCCAGCCTCCGGTACGCGCTCAGCGCATTCGGGCTGGCAAAGGTGACGATCCCGGCGTTGTTCACCCGGATGATCCCATCTCCAACCCGGGGCGAAATCCACGGCTCCGGCTTGTCCCCGCTGATCGGGAATTTCCGCACCCGCGCCATCTCGGCAAGAATCTGGGCGACTTCCAGATAGGTGTCCTCCAGCGAGCCAGGGGCGCGTGTCCCCATCCGGTTGCTGTGGATCTCCACCACGGCTATGCATTTGTCGCCGCGCAGGATGGGCACGGCCTGGACGTCCACCGGGATGCCGGCGTTCAGCCTATTCCCAGAGGTGTGGCTGATTTCCCTGGACAGATACGCCTCGGTGACCAGGTGCTCGGGATCGTAAACTATCTCCTCAGTCACAACGTCGTCTTCGAGGGATGTCGGCCCGGTGGTTGGGCGCACCTGCGCAACCGCCCAGAAGATGTTGTCGTCCACGTCGGGCACCCAAAGGATCAGATCGCCGAAAGCCAGATCGGACAACAGTGACCACTCATCGACCAGCCGGTCCAGCCATTCGACGTCCGCTTGCTCCAGGCAAGTATGCTCTCCGATGAGCTGATCCATACTTTGCATAGTGCAAAGACTAGGGGAAGCGCCGTCCCAAGCACACATTCGCGCTTCGTGGCTGGCGTGGCACGGCAGTTAGCCGCCGTGTGGCACAATGATATGCGCGCCAACTGGCGCACGACGGACTAGGAATGGATGGGTAATCATGGGTAAAGGTGGACGCAAGCGCCGCGCGCGCCGCAAGTCGGCGGCCAACCACGGGAAGCGCCCGACGGCTTAAGATCACAAAACCCTCGTCTTGCTGGCCCCGAAATCCGCCAGCGCAGCCGCCTATTGGCGCAGCGGCCCGCGGGAAAGCTTCGGGCTCGCCGGTCTGTGTTTTTCGTCCGGCAGTCAACGGCAGGACGAGGGTTTGCTATCCGCCAAGTTGGCCGGTTCAGGCCAGCGCTTGGTCGTTGAACGAATCGAGGGACAGCTTCTCGCGGATACGCTCGCGCAGCCTGCTGGGAGCCGACTCCCCGAAACTGCGGCGGATCAATACCCGCATGGCCCGCTCGACTTCAAATTTGCCCAAGCACGGCTCACAGCCGAGCAGGTGCTGGCGTATCTCGTCAGCCTCCGCTTCGTCTAGCGCTTCGTCGTGGAAGGCGAAAACCCTGGCCAGTATCCGGTGACAACGCTCATGCTCATCCATTGCCCACTCCAGTTTTTATGCCATATTGCTTGGCGTAATCGGCTAGTTTGGCGCGCAGTTGCGCCCTCCCCCGATTCAACCTCGACATCACGGTGCCCAACGGCGTGTCCATGATCTCCGCTATCTCCTTGTAGGAGAAGCCCTCCACATCAGCCAGGAAGACGACCATCCGAAATTCTTCGGAGAGATCGTGCAACGCCTGCTTGACCCGGGTGTCAGGAAGCCGGTTGAGCGCCTCCATCTCCGCCGAATGCAGCCCCACCGGACTGTGCGCGTCGGCCTTGGCCAACTGCCAATCCTCTATCTCATTCCCATTCGCTATGATCGGCTGCCGCTGATTCTTCCGATAGCTGTTGATGAAGGTATTGGTCAGAATCCGGTAAAGCCACGCCTTCACGTTCGTGCCCTGCTTGAAATCTTTGAAAGCCGCGAAAGCTTTGGTGAAAGTCTCTTGCACGATGTCTTCAGCGTCCGCTGGATTCCTGGTCATCCGCAGCGCCGCCCCGTAGAGGCGGTCAAGGTAGATGAGCGCTTCATCCTCAAAACGCGCAACTAAATCATCGCCGGTCGCGGCGGGGGCTGGATCAACTGGGGCGGAAGGGGTAGCACTCATCACAAACGAGCCTACTGGAAAAATGCTGGTTCGGAAGTAATTGCCCAGCGAAGTCGGCCAGAATGACGGGCCTGACTTTTGCCTGCCCCTCGGGCCGCGCCGATCAGAGCCAGCCCTGGCCCGTCTCATCAGCATCTTGTTCGTCACATACTTCTCAACCCGATTGGAGCTGAAATTATTTCGGACATTCGCCCAACTTAATTGCACGAATGTGCAAACTCAATTTTGCCGGACTACCGCTGCCAACATGCCAATCAAAGCGCCACATCCGCCGCAAGAGCCGATGCCCGAGCAAGCCAGCGCTGGGAACACTAAGATTGGCCGCATGACCTATCTCCAGCTTGTCCAACTGGCCCTGCCAGTTCTGAAGGCGCGGGCCTGATGCCCTGGGCCGCCCCGTACGCGGAAACGCCCATAACGGCGAGTGTTGAGATACCCGGATCAAAATCTATAGCTGCCCGTTCGCTGGTGCTGGCCGGACTGGCCGAGGCTCCAAGCCTGATCAACGGCGTCCCGGACGGGCGGGACACCGAATTGCTCCGCGCTGGCCTGGCGGCGATGGGGGTCGGGATTGCCCAAGCGGGCGCCGCGTCATGGCAAATCACGCCGCCTGCGCGGATGAGGTCGGCAAGCATCGACGTCGGACTCAGCGGCACGGCGATGCGTTTCCTTCCCGCCGTGGCAGCGCTGTCGCCAGCTGAGACCCGCTTCTACGGAGACCCGCAAGCCTCCGCTAGGCCGATGGCGGGGCTGCTCGGAGCGCTGCGCCAATTGGGGGTGGACGTCAGCGGGGCGGCCCTGCCGTTCTCGATCACCGGCCCGGACAGCGAAAGCGCCACCGAAGTCAGGCTGGACTCAGCGCCGACCAGCCAATTCATCTCCGGCCTGCTGCTCATCGGCGCCAAAAGGACGCGCGGGCTGCGAATAGTCCACCAGGGGCCGCCGTTGCCGTCTAGACCACACATCTCAATGACAGCGCTAATGCTTAAGGCACGCGGGGTGGAGGTGTCCCAATCGGCGGAGAATGTCTGGGAGGTCTCCCCCGGACCCATTTCCGGCCTCAGCGAACGCATTGAGCCAGACCTCACCAACACCGCCACTTTCCTCGCTGCCGGGGCCGTGACCCGGGGTAGAGTTGGCGCGCGCTGGCCGGAAACCTCCGTGCAGCCTGGCTGCCAACTGCTGTCGGCGCTGCGGGCTTTCGGTGCCGAGGCAGTCATCGAAAAGGGCTGCGTTTGCGTCATTGGCCCGGACAAGCTTAATGGCGCAGAGCTAGACCTGCGCGAGATCAGCGAATTCACCCCGGTGGCCGCCGCAATGGCTGCCCTCGCCGAGGGACCGAGCAGGATTAGCGGAGTCGGCCATATCACCGGCCACGAAACCAACCGGCTGCAGGCGCTGGCGACTGAATTGAGCGCCTTGGGCTGCCACGCTGAGGCCACCTCGGACGGGCTGGCCATCTCGCCCGGCCCGCTGCGACCGGGAGTCTTCCACACCTATGCAGATCACCGCATGGCCCACGCCGGCGCCCTGCTCGGGCTGCGCGTACCCGGCATCAAGTTGGACG
>JAIRXX010000120.1 GCA_031268065.1 Propionibacteriaceae bacterium | reverse complement strand
GGCTCCCCAGGCGGCGTGCGCGACCGCGTTGATGATGATCTCGCGGATCGCGTCCACCGGGATCGACCACACGTCTTTGCGGCGCACCTCGCCGAATTGGGCGGACTTGAAGGCGTTCTTCGTCAGGAACGCGACTGCTTCGTCCACCGCCAGCGGCAGATGGGAGTGGATCTCGGCCTGGTCGAAGATGTCGACCTTGTCGTCGCCCCTGAACCTGCCGCACTGCACCCAGGTGAACGGGAACAGCTCCTCACGCCGCCGCCCGGCCAGCAGGATGCCGCCGTTTGTGGGCACCAGCTTGTCGTCGTCGCCCTGCGGCGCGGCCAGGGTGAGGGTGCGCAGCGTCTCCGCGTCGACCGGGCGTTCCAGCATCCCCGCCAGAGCCTCCATGTCGAGAGAGTCCAATGTCTGGCCTGCGGCGGGCAACTGGTCGAATGTCTTGCCCAGCGCCGTGCGCTCCAACTCCCGGATCATTGGCAGATCGGCCTGCCGGTTGGTCGAGCCGAGCCGTAGATAGACGCCCTCATCCGGCCCCTCGGCCTTGACGTGGTGGGGTCGCCGACCGCTCAGCGCCACCCTTGCCACCAGCAGCGCTCTGCCCTCGACGGTGACGATCTCGATAGTCGGCACCAGGCGGGGCACAATACTGTCAGCGACCAAGTTGGCCAAACGCTCCTCTTCGGCAAGTGGGTCATCCACGCCCACCACGCGCCGGTCATCGTCAACCCCGACGACGAGCTGCCCGCCAGCAGAGTTCGCGAACGCCACCAGGGCACACAACACCTTGCGCGGCGAGGACAAGTTCTCCTTGTACTCGCGGGTCTTTCCCTCGACCTCCTGCACGACCCCGCCAGCGCCAACAGTCAAACTGACCGGCATCGTCTACCTCCTTCAAGCCCGCAGCGGCGCCATTCACGTGCTTCAGCGCTCTCCCCATTATTCCGCGCGCCGGTTTCCTTCGAGCGCACCGGCACGCAGCCCACCGCCAGTCCCCCGACGGGAGTATGGGCAGAACGCCGGTTGTTGGCTCTGCCTTTACCTCCGTCGGGGGGGGGGGGCTCAGTTCGGCAAGGATAGGATTCGCATCCCGAACGGGTTCATTCTGCTCCAGGTCCGAGAGTTGCCTCTCTTGTCGGGGTGACTGTTTGGTTCTGCGGCTTGGTTGTTTCGCGTCTCGCGTTAGGGCAACGCGACCTGTGTTTGAGAGTCGCCTCTCGCGTGTCGGGGTGATTGTTTGGACCTGCGACCTCGCAGTGGCGAGTGGACGCCAGCCACTTCTTGTCGGGGTGACTGTTTGGACCTGCGACCTCGCAGTGGCGAGTGGACGCCAGCCACTTTTTGTGTCGGGGTGACAGGATTTGAACCTGCGACCTCATCGTCCCGAACGATGCGCGCTACCAAGCTGCGCCACACCCCGATGTCGTATTTCGACTCTGCTGCGGCCTCTCTGTTCGAGGGCCGCATTGCAGTCTAGCCGAAAACTTCGTCTCATGTTTCCATCCGAAGGGTAACGGTTGGGGTGTGGCGTTTCCAAGTCGGGTGCCGCCCACTGCCGGATCACTCGCGGGCGAAGACTCGCACTTCGGCTATTCCGCCGCGATAGTAGCTGCCGTCTTTGGGCAGGGAGGTTAGATATACCAGCAGGTAGCGGGTCTTGACTGGTTCGCTCAGCGTTATTGTCGCCGAGGCGTCCACTGAATCCAACGAGGCGGCCTGCTTCCAGTCTTTGATGGTCTGCATCGACATTTTGCCATTCGGTACGTACAGCGCGAGATCGGTGCCCTTGCCGCTGAGATCCAGTTCCACTTTGGCCAAGTTCACCTCGTCGCGCAGATCGAGGACCAATCCGGTGCCTGGCTTCAACCCGCCGTAGCTGGCTTTGCCCCGGTAACGCTCGGTGCGCCAGGCCGTGCTCGTCTTCTTGTCGAAAGCCCGTTTGACTGCGGAGGCGTTCTCCCCGCCGCTGCCGCCGTCGGCTTTGGGGTCGAAATCGTCGGCGCTCACTATCTTCACCGCCACCAAGGTCGGACTGGGCGAGAGCATCGGCTCAGGGACTGCTGGCGCGGCCTTGAGCGGCGGCTGGTTGAGCACGATGATGGCCGCCGCGAGGATTGCCAGGCCGATCCCGATGACCAACACCGACACCCACTTGCGGCTGCCGGATTTCTTGGCTGGCGGCGGCGGGGGAGGGACCGGGGTGAATATTTCGGCATTGTCCATCGCCTCCTCCACGAAGGGCAACGCATCCTCTGCTTCGTCCTCGTCGTGGATCGGCGTCGGCGAGGGCGGCACGACACTGCTCAACGGCACCTCGTCAGTCGGCAACTCCAGCCTGGCCCGCAAGTCTTGCGCGGAACTCACCGGCCCCAGCACCAAGGACAGCGCCGTGGTGACCTCTTGGGCGGTGGTCAGCCTGCTGGCCCAGCGCTTCGGAATGGGGGAAAGAATGCGATCCACCACGGCATCCAGATCAGCGGGCACCTTGCGCAATTCGCCAGGCAACCTCGCCTTGCCGCCCCCAGGCAGCCCAAACCCGTCCCGACCAGGCCAGTGTGCGCTCAGGCAGGCGAAGAGCAATCTGCCCAGGGCATGAACATCGCTGGCTTCGTCGTCACCGGTTGACGGGATTTCGTTCAGCGCCTCGTCCACCAGCATCCCGGCGATCTTGACATTCCCATTGGCGGTTATCAGCACCGTATTCGGATTGAGATGGCGATGGTACAGCCCGGCGGCGTGGCAACCGCTGAGCGCGTCGGAAACTTCGCGCAGCACCCAGGCGGTTTCGCCGCCGCTCAACGGGCCATTGGCCAGAATGGCTGCCAAGCTCTGCGCCTCGACGAACTCGGTCACCAAATACGCCCCATGCGCACCCTCGCCGCCAGCTGGGGCCACGTCGTCCTCCACAACGATGTCGAGCACCCGCAAGACGCGGGCATCGGTCGCGGTCGCCGCCAATTTGGCCACTGCCAAGACCTGCTCGGTGCGGGGATCGCCCGGCGCAAGCAAATGCACGTTCACATTGCGCTGCAGCACCTCGTCGAAAGCCCGCCAGACCAGCGTCGTCCCACGCCGGGGCATCATCAGGTCCAGCCGGTAACGGTTCCCGAGCATTTCGCCCGCTTGCGGGTTAAAGCGCACCGGACTGATCGGATAGGTGTCCAAATCGGGGTCGGGCGGCTGGCCGTCCACCGCCAACCCGCTCCCAGGCGATGCGCCAGCGCCGCCAGGCCCAGCGTCAGCCGACTCCGAGAGCCGCTCAGTTTCAAGCTCTGCCTGCTCGACGTCCAGAATCTCCTCGCTGGAGATGCCCTTTCTGCGCAGCACCGAGATGAGTTGGTCCGCCTCGGCGATGTGCATCAGCCGGGCCGCCAAAAAGAAGACGACGATCCCCACCAGCGCCGCCGCGACCAATCCGGCCACCCGCCAAAGCGTGCCCTCCAAGCCCGCGAACGCCCAGGTCACCAGCCAGGCCAGCCCAGCGGCCGGCACGCTGGCCACCGCCAGCCGCACCAGATGTTGGACCAGCTTCGCGGTGTCCAGCTGCGGCAGCCGCTTGCGCAGCGCCCGGTGCGTGATTGCGAATCCCAAGATGTAGGCCAGCGAATAGGACAACGCCATCCGCGCGGCCAGCGTCTGGGGCCAATTCACCGCCCAGAAAAGCGCCAGCGCCAAGGCGACATTCGCCCCGGAGATGGCGATTTGCAGCAGGAAGGGAGTGCGGGTGTTGTCGAAGGCGTAGAACGCCCGTAGATACAGGTATTGCATGGTGTAAGGCACCAGCCCGACAGCGAAGCAGGCCAGCGCCCAGGCGATGACTTGGTAGTCGCTCGAACCGGCGCCGTGCGAATAGATCAGCCCGACGATGGGATCGGCCAACACCAGGAAGCCCAGGCAGGCGGGGACGAGGAAGGTGACCGCCATCCGCAGCGCACGGGTCACCTCTGCGGCCATTTCGCCGTATTCTTTCGCCTGGGCGTGCCTGCTGGCCTGGGGCAGCATCGCGGTTGCCAGCGAGACGGTGATGAGCGAATGCGGCAGCAGCCAGATCAGATAGCCGTTCTGATAGGCGTTGAGACCCGCCCCGCGAATCACCTCGTGGGTGAGTTGGTCCACCGAGGTGGCGCTGGACAGCAGCCTTTGCACCACCAACTGGGCCAACGAGGTCAGCCCCACGTAGCCGACCATCCACTTCGCCACATGGAAAGTGCGCCCCAAACCGGTGTGGCGCAGGTCAAAACGGGGACGGTAGGAGAAGCCCAACCGGCGCAAATACGGCACCAGCACCAAAGTCTGGATCACGATGCCCAAGGTGGACCCCACCCCAAGCATCACCGCCTGCTCGGTGGTGAAAGGCTGCCCCACGCTCGCGTTGGAACCCCAAATCCCCAAATAGACCCCGAAAACCGCGATGGAGACGACATTGTTGGCGATGGGCGCCCACATCATCGGGCCGAATTTGTCTTTGGCGTTGAGCACCTGCCCGATGAGGAAGAACACCCCGTAGAAGAAAATCTGCGGCATGGTGATGAAACTCATCAGCAATAGCGACTGCCAATGGTCGATGAATTCGGCGCCGCGCCAGGTCGAGTCGGTGTAAATGCTCATCACCCAGGGCGCCAAGAGCGTCAGAATAGCTGCGAGCGCCCCCAACAAGATGAAGAATCCGGTCATCAACCGGTCAACGAAAGCCTTGCCCTGGTCCGCGTCGTGGGTCACCGCGCGGACGATCTGCGGCACCAGCACATTGTTGAGCGTGCCCCCGGCGAACAAAATATAGAGCGAATTCGGCACGGTCAACGCGAAAGTGAACACCTCGACCCGCATGGTGGCATTGCCCAAGACGATGGCGATCATCAACGCCCGCGCCAAGCCGAGCAAGCGGGAGATCATCGTGCCCGAGGCCATTATGGCCGTGGCGTTGAGCAGGCGGCGGCTCGGCTTGATATCACTCATCCGGTTTCTCCCCTGCCCAACTGACTATCTCCCATCGTACGTTGACCAGCGCCAGCCCGCCGATGTCGGCGTGGCGCGTGTCGTGGCGCACAGCGGCAGACTTGGGTTTCAGACCAGCTTTCGGTCGGTGGCCCAGCGGGTGAGCTGGTGCCGGTTGGAGAGCTGCAGTTTCCGCAACACGCTGGAGACGTGGGTTTCCACGGTTTTTATCGAGATGAACAGCTCCCTGGCTATTTCCTTGTATTGGTAACCGCGCGCGATCAGCCGCAAAACTTCCCGCTCGCGGGTCGAGAGCCGATCCAAGTCCTCGTCTATCGACGATATGTCAATGCCGCCGGAAAAAGCGTCCAGCACGAATCCAGCCAGCCTGGGCGAGAACACGGCGTCTCCCTCCGCCACCCGCGCGATGGCGTCAACCAATTCGGCGGAGGATATCGATTTGGTCACATAGCCGCGCGCCCCGGCGCGGATGACCCCGATCACGTCCTCTGCCGAATCGGACACGCTCAGCGCGAGGAATTTCACCTCGGGCAGGCTGGCATGTACCTGGTTTATCACCTCGCTGCCGCCGCCACCGGGCAGGTGTACGTCGAGCAGCACCACATCAGGCACGGTGGCGAGGATGGCCGCGACAGCAGTGGGGACGTCCTCACCCTCGCCCACGATATGCGCCTTGCCGCCGATGTCGTGCTTCACCCCGCTGCGGAACATTTGGTGGTCGTCCACCACGACCACCCGCCAAGTCACCCGCGTTTCGTCGTCGCTCATATCGGCATCTCCAGTCTTATCTCGCTGCCTTCGCCCTCGCCGGAGCGAATCACAGCCCGCCCACCGGCGCGGTCCATCCGCTCAATTATCGAGTGGCGCACCCCCAGCCTATCGGTGGGGATGGCGGCCACATCGAAACCCTGCCCGCGATCACGGACGAAGACGCTGATCAGGGCGTCGTCGGCTTCAGCGTAGACATCGATCTTTCGCGCCCCAGAGTGTTTGGCGGCGTTCACCAGCGCCTCCCTGGCCGCTCCGGTGAGCGCATCCTGCAAGTCCCGCGGACAGGAATTCAAATCGCCCACGCTCACCAGTTCTATCTCCACGCCGAAACGTTCTTCCACTTGCAGCAGCGTCAGGGCCAGCGCCTGGCTGAACGACGTCTCGTCGATCTCTTCCCCATACAAATACGCGCGCAGCTCGCGCTCCTGCCTCCGGGCCAGCGTTTGCACCAGGGCGCGGTCGTCGGCCTGCCGCTGAATCAGCGCCAAGGTCTGCAGCACAGAGTCGTGCAGATGCGCCGCCATGTCCGCACGGGCGTCGGCGACGAGCTTGCCGTCTCTGGCCGCCGCCAATTCGCGGCGGACCCGCAACACCAACGGCAGCAGCGCCAAAGCCAGGCCGAGGACTGACAGGCCAACGATGAGCAACAGTTGGGAAACGCTGTCCAGCTGGACTTGGTCGATGGCGACCCAGCCGATGGCCGCGCTGACGAAAAACAGGCTGAGCACCGTGACCAGAATCTTCACCCAATTCTGCGCCAGCACCCGCAGCCAGGCCGACCAGCCAGCCGTCGTTTTGTCCACCGAAGGGATGTGGTCGATCTCCCACCAAATACCGGCCATCCCCAGGCAGGCCAACCCCGCCGGCACCAGCGACGCGCCCAGGCCCAGCCCGCCGCGTTCCACCAGCCAGAGCAGTCCAGCCCCGAACAGGCAAAGGGCGAGCGCGATGCTGGCGTCGAGCAGCCGTTGTTTGGGTTGGTCGTCGGGGCGCATGCCGCTGCGGCTGGCAGCCGCCAAGCCGGGAGCGGTGGCTTCGACGCGCCGTTTCGGCATCACCAGCCACAGCGCCAAGTAGATGAGCA
>JAIRXX010000109.1 GCA_031268065.1 Propionibacteriaceae bacterium | reverse complement strand
CTCCATCAAAATCTGCATCAGTGTGATGCGTAATCAGTGTATATGGCTCTTTTAGGCCAGCGGTAAGCTCCCGGGGCCACAGGCGGGTGGCCCCGGGAGCTGGCAGCCGCAGAAAGCGGGGGTGGAAAAAAATTGTCCGTGCTGGCGGCTAGGTTTCCGGTATGGGAAAAACGATGGCGTATCGGTGTGTGGAGTGCGGGTGGGACAGCCCGCGCTGGGTTGGACGCTGCGGGCGGTGCCAGGCTTGGGGCAGTGTGAACGAGGGCCAGCGCCAAAGTGGCGGCATCGCCAGCCAAGCGCCGGTTCGGCGGGCCGAGCCGATAACGGAGGTGGACGCTGCCTCGGCGCGGAGCATCCCCACTGGGATCGGTGAATTGGACCGCGTGCTTGGCAGCGGGTTGACCCCTGGCGGGGTGGTCCTCTTGGCGGGCGAGCCTGGGGTAGGCAAGTCCACCCTGCTGCTCGAAGTCGCTGGCAAGTGGGCGGCGGCGGGCCAGAAGACGCTATACATCAGCGCGGAGGAGTCTGCCGCCCAGGTGCGCCGCCGCGCACAGCGCGTTCAGGCGTTGGACGAAGGGCTGTATCTGGCGGCGGAGACCGATCTCGGAGCGGTGCTCGGCCACATTGAGGAGCAGTCCCCCAGCTTGCTTGTTTTGGACTCGGTGCAAACGGTGAGCGTGCCGGGAGCTGACGGAGTGCCTGGCGGGGTGAGCCAGGTGAAAGAGGTCACCTTGGCCCTGGCGCGGGTCGCCAAGCAGCGGGATTTGGCCGTGCTGCTGGTCGGCCATGTCACCAAAGACGGCGCGGTGGCGGGTCCGCGCACCCTTGAGCACCTAGTCGATGTGGTGCTCACTTTCGAGGGTGACAAAAACTCGGAATTGCGGATGGTGCGGGCCACCAAGAACCGATTCGGTCCCGCTGACGAGGTTGGCTGCTTCGAGTTAACTGAGACTGGAATAGCCGAGGTGCGCGACCCGTCTGGCCTGTTCGTCGCCCACCATGAGGAGCCAGCCTGCGGCTCCTGCCTCACTGTCTGCCTGGAAGGCCGTCGGCCACTGCTGACTGAGATTCAGGCTCTGGTGGCGCCCAGCCCCGCCAACAACCCGAAGCGGGTCGCCAATGGAATAGATTCCGGTCGGCTGGCGATGCTGCTGGCCGTCCTCTCCCGCCGTGCAAAGGTCAAGCTGGGCAACAAAGAGGTCTACGTCTCCACCATCGGCGGTGCTCGGACTTGTGACCCAGCAGTCGATCTGGCCCTGGCGCTGGCCGTAGCCGCGGCGGCGGCAGACAAATCATTCCCGCGCCCGATCATCGCCTTCGGCGAAGTTGGCCTTTCCGGAGAAATCCGGCGCGCGCCCGGCGTGGAGCGCCGTCTTGGCGAAGCCGCCCGGCTGGGGGCGAGCCTCGCCTTGGTGCCGCTGGGCAGCCGGACGAAGATTCCCGGATTGGAGGTGATCGAGGTCGGCACCCTAACTCAAGCGCTCGCCCTGCTCGGCCTGCGCGGCAAACCCAAGCTGGAGCTACTAGACACCGCCTGAGCAGCCCAGTCGGACGGGAAATTACCCCCGTGCCGCCACGCCGCCAGCGTTGATGGAGCCATCGTCACGATGCCCACGGCCTGCTGGGATCGTCCAGAGAACCAGCCCAGAGCGCCCCGATTGCACCGGCCAGCAACTTCCGCAACACGTTGTCAGCCTAAGTGGCGTGACTGGCACCTCCGCAGGAGCCGGGGAGCAGGGGTGCCTTTGTGGACCCTCGTCACCGTCGTGGCTGTCGGTGGCTGAGGCGGTCCAGGTGGGCTTCCAGTTCGAGGTTCAGGTTCGGGTAGGCGCCAGGTAAAGGGGATTGCGTGGCGAGCGCTTCGGCTACGCGGTCGAGGACGGACTCTACTTCGGCTTCGGCATCGTTCACGCCCCAGGTCTCGCCTTCGGCCACAAGATCGGCGGCGGTCACCTGCCGAGCGGCATAGACACCGTTGACCTTGAGGGCGAGCCTGCCGTCGGTCGGATGATGAAGGAGCGGGACTTGGTCATAGGCAGGGGCGAGGCGGGCTGGGCTGTCGTCAGGGTGGAGTAAGGACAGGTTTTTGGCGTGTAGGTCGAGGTTGCCGATGGCGACGGCGAACGTGACCAGTCTGAGGAGTTGAGCCTGGCCGTCGGCTGTGGCCCTGGCCAACAGGGCTGCGATCCGTTTCAGAGTCACGACGCCACCGTGCTCCTGGTACTTTTGGTTGCCGCTCGCCCCGAGTGCCTGGTTGAAATCCTCTTGGTGGATGCGTTGGGGTGGGCCGCCTGCTGGTCTGCGGTCGTAACGTTCCACTACGAGGGCCGGAAGCCCGGCGAAGTCCTCGATCCAGACCTTGTAGTCGAGCAGGCCCACTTGTCGGGCCAGGCGGGAGCCGTATTCTTCGTCGAACACCATCGTGGGGTAGGCGTCAGACCTTGGCTTGATGATATGGGTCGACGGGTAGCCGCCAAGTGGTTGGTGCCACGCGCCATCGGCCCTGGTCAGCGTGACTTTTTCCTGCATGCCGCCCAGCGAGATGCGTCCCAGTTTGGGGTCGTTGCCGAGCGGCGCATCGACCTCCCGCTCCATCAGGCGCCGAACCCCGACCCCGTCCAACCGCCTCAGCTCTGGCCGGGCTGGTTCGTTTGCGTCGTCCGGGTCGAAGATTTCCAGCGCCCCCGCCACATCCCGGCCATAACGACGCAACAACCCGATGACATCGGACTGTTCGACGCGGGCCCGCGCCGCCAACAGTTCCCGAGCCTGGCCCTCGGGCAACAGTTCGGCGAAGAAATTACGCCTCCGTGCCGTGGTCTTGCGGTCGGGCAGGAGTCGTAACGGGATCGCCTCAGACAAGATGGTGGACATTAGGTCGAAACGCTCGAATGTCTCAGGCGTGGTCTTGAAATCGAATGTCCGCCAGTCGGCACCGGTCAGGATGCCGACGGGGGAGCCGTAGAGGTGGACGGCCAAGTCAGCCACGGTTAGGCTCCGGGTCGGGGCCGTCGAACTCGGCGGTCAAGGACATGCCCGTCGCCGCCATGAAATCGAATAGGCGTCGGGCGTATGTGGTCGGCTGACCGGCCTCCATCTCCCAGATGTAACGCTGGGAGACGCCCAACTCTTCCGCCAGCCCACGTTGGCTCAGGCCCCGTGCCAGCCGCGCCTGGGCCAACATCTGACCCAACGCCTCCGCGTCCCGCACTCGACCGTGGTACAGCACCGTTCCCTCATTCTGACGTTGATTTCCGCATCACGCCACACTGACGATGATTTCGTAGTTATTCTAGGTGACGATGGTATCACCGTCAACGGGCGATGCCATAGCGCCCAGATTAAGGCTCGGAAAAGGACGCTCTGCCCCTGGCGGCAAAGATGACCAGCCCGTGGGGGTGGATGCCGCTGGGCGACAAGGCCAAGATTCCCGGATTGGAGGTGATCGAGGTCGGCACCCTCACCCAAGCGCTCGCCCTGCTCGGCCTGCGCGGCAAACCCAAGCTGGAGTTGCTAGACACCGCCTGAGCGAGGCAAAAGGCTCCGGCAGGGCCGCCTAGATGCGCACCAAACCCTTTTTGGTTTGGAAGCTGACCGCTTGGATGCCTGGCTGCCCGTTCTCGCCGGTGAAGTCGATGTCCACGCCGTCGAAGCTGTCGCCGATCTTCTCACCGAGCCATTCTTCGACGCGCCTGCGCTCACCGCCGATCTCGATGCCAACCAGCCTGATCGTGCCATTTAGCGCACTGGGCAGCACTTCCTGCTCGGACTCCCATTTGAGGAAGAAAGGCAATTGCGGATCGCTGAGCAGTCCTTTGACTCCGATCTGCTGCCATTCCAGCAGGCGGCCATCCGGGAATCTGCGCGATCCCAGGACAGATTCGCGCTTAAGCCGAGACTCGAAAGGGGACAGATCGGGGACTGAGACCACCCAGCCCATCCATCCGCCGCCCAATTCGGAACGCGCCCGAACGGCTTGGCCGTATGGCGCTTTCTCCGCCACCGGATGCTCCAAAACTTCAACGACTTCCACGTAGCGGTCGTCGGCTAGTTCGAGAATCCGATTGCGGGTGCCGAAGCGAGGATGGAAACCACCATCGCGAAACTTCGCCCCGAGCAGTTTGCCGAGCCGATCGGCTTCGGCGTTCAAACCACTCGCTCCCACTGCGAAGGTCAAATGATCGACATGCATGACCCCATTCTGCTTGGGAAAACCGCTAAGCGCTAATCGAGCCGGGTCTGCCCAAATCGTGCGCTGGTGTCTTCTCATAAGATGGACGTGTGTTTCAGAAAGCTCGGCAGCCGGTGATCGGCCTCTCCACGTCTTCGGTTTACCCGGAATCGACCGGCGCGGCATTTGAATACGCGCGGAAGCTGGGCTTCGGCGGCGTTGAGGTGATGGTCGGCGTGGATAAAGATTCCGCCGATGTGGACGCCCTGCGGCGGATCAGCGAGTATCACGAGCTACCGGTGATAGCCATCCACGCTCCTTGCCTGTTGGCCACGGCAACGGTCTGGGGCACCGATCCGTGGGAAAAACTGAAAACTGCGTTGGACGCCGCTGAGCGCCTTGGGGCCAGCACTGTGGTGGTGCATCCGCCTTTTCGCTGGCAGGGTTCGTACGCGACCGGATTCCTGGAGGGCGTCAACGAACTGCAATCCGCGTTGGACGCCCAGCAGAAGCCGCTGGCGATAGCGGTGGAGAATATGTACCCCTGGCGCGGCCCATTGGGCCTGGAGACCCGCGCCTACGAGCCGCACTGGGATCCCACCAACTTCGACTGCGCACATCTGGCGCTGGACCTCTCCCACGCCTCCACCGCCAAACAGTCGTCTTTGGAGCTGGTGCGGCTTTGGGGCAGCCGCCTGCGCCATGTGCATCTCACCGATGGCAGCGGGCAACACACCGACGAACACCTGCTGCCCGGAACCGGCGACCAACGAGCTGATGCGGTCTTGGCCGCGATTGCCCAAAACGGATTTGACGGCGATGTGGTGCTGGAAGTGCAAATGCGCACGGCTTCTAGCCGCGCCGAGCGGGAAAGGCTGTTGGCCGAAAGCTTGGCTTTCGCCCGCGAACATCTCAGAATGGAACATGATGACTGGCGAACCCATCGAGCCTGAAGACCAGGCGATAGCCGAAACACTGGGCGGTCGGCGGCGTCCGGGCTGGGAAATCCTGCTGGTCCTGGGCGTGTCTTTGGGCCAGTCGGCGGTCTATTCAATCCTTTCGCTGCTCAACCGGCTGACCGTCGGCGTACCGCTCAACGAGCAGACCACGTCGATGAACCAATCGGTCAACCCTGACCGCCCCTGGCTGGACCTCAGCTACCAGTTGGCGAATATCATTTTCCCGCTGGTCCCGGCACTGCTGGCGCTGTATTTCCTTAAGCTCAGCAACGACCGGATCGGCTTCGATTTGAAACGGCCCGGCTTCGACGCCTTGGCGGGCCTGGCCATCGCCGCTGGGATCGGCATCCCAGGCTTGGCGCTCTATTTCACCGCGCGGGCTTTGGGGTTCAACACCAACGTCGCGCCAGCGAATCTGGCGGCGAATTGGTGGACGATTCCGGTGCTGATCCTCGCTGCGGCGATGAACGGCATCCTTGAGGAAGTCGTCATGATCGGCTTCTTCTTCGCCAAAGCCGCAACCCTGCGCTGGCACGCCTGGACGATCATCTTGGCCAGCGCATTGATCCGAGGCAGCTACCACCTCTACCAAGGCTTCGGCGGATTCGTCGGCAACCTCGCGATGGGCGTGGTCTTCGGCATGATTTACCTGCGCACCCGCCGCGTCGGGCCGCTGGTGGCGGCTCATACCCTGTTGGATGTCGCCGCTTTCGTCGGCTACGCCCTGCTGGCCAGCTACACCGATCTTTTCTGACCGCATCCGCCGCTGACCCCAACTCGGGCCATCGGTCCGGGCGAACGCGAAAGACACCAACCACCGGCGGTGATATCGTCGCCACATGGTCTCCATCGCAGCCATCGCAGGCATGGCCGTCACCACCATCGTCTCCATCGGGTTGCCGGTGGCCATTTATCTGGTCCTACGCCGCAGGCTCGTCCTAAAATTCATCCCGGCGCTGGTCGGGGCGGCCACATTCGTCGTCATGGCGCTGATCTTGGAACCGCTGCTGCACCAGTTGGTGCTCCGGCCCGCAGCCGACGGCTCCGTCGCGTTGCGCGACAACAACCCAGTGCTCTTCGCGCTCTACGCCATCTTCGCCGCCGGAATATTCGAGGAGACGGGCCGTTTCGTCGCCTTCAAATTGCTGCGCAACCGCTACCAGGGCGTGCGCACGGCGGTCTCTTACGGCATCGGCCACGGCGGCATAGAGTCAATCCTGCTGGTCGGGCTGACGATGATCACAAATCTCGCCTTGGCGCTGGCGATCAATGCCGGATTAGCCGCCGACCTGCCCGCCATCGTCAGCCAGTCGTTGACCCAGACCGACGCGGGCATCTTCTATCTGGGCGGGGCCGAAAGGGTGCTGGCCATAGTCACCCAACTCGCCCTGTCCGTATTGGTCTGGGTGGCCGCCACCCAGCCCGGCAAATGGTGGCTCTTCCCGGTCGCCATCGCCACCCATGCGCTGTTCGACCTGCCCGCCGTGCTCTACCAGCTGAACGTGCTGGATATCGTCGTCACCGAATTGCTCCTAGCCTGCCTGGCAGCCGCGTTGGCCGTCATCGGCTGGCGGGTAGTAGCCGCGCACCTCGCCGCAGAGAAAACAGCCTCAGCTGCCTAGCGGCAAACCCGCCAGGTTTCCGAGAACAGCCAGATAGCCTATAGTGTTACGCGCAACTGGCCACCTTAGCTCAGTCGGCAGAGCGGCTCACTCGTAATGAGCAGGTCAAGGGTTCGACTCCCTTAGGTGGCTCCAATCGTCTTGGTTGGCTGGCTCGGGGACGGGGGTTGGCTATAGCCTTGCTGCATGAATGTGGCTTCTCAGGTGGCGGCGGTGCTTCCGCGCACCATAGCGGATTTGAAAGAACTCATTGCGATTCCGTCTATCTCGGCTATGCCAGAGCACGCGGGCGATGTGCGCAGGGCAGACGACCTCATCGCGTCTTGGCTCGGCGAATTGGGCGCGGCGAGTGTGGAGGTGGTGCAGGAAGGCGGACAGCCAGCGGTGATCGCGCACTTCCCGGCACCTGCTGGCCAGCCCACGGTATTGCTCTACGCACACTCCGACGTGCAGCCTTTCGGGGATGTGTCGGCTTGGTCCTCCGCTCCGACCGAGGCGGTGGAACGCGGCGGGCGGCTTTACGGGCGCGGGGCCGCCGACAACAAGAACGGCGTTGCCGCGCACCTCGCCGTGCTGCGGGCTTTCGCAGGCAAGCCCCCGGTGGGCGTGACCGTCTTCATCGAGGGCGAAGAGGAATCCGGCTCGGCATCGCTGACCAAGATCATCGAACGGCACCGCGAAGCGCTGGCAGCAGACGTTTTCGTGATCGCTGACTCCGGCAACTGGGAGGTGGGCGAACCGGCGATCACCAACACGCTGCGCGGCGTCGGCGAGTGCGTGGTGACGCTGCGCACTCTCGCCTATGGCGTACATTCCGGCGAATTCGGCGGCGTGGTCCCCGACGCGCTGACCACGCTTTGCCGCCTGCTCGCCACCCTGCACGACGACGCCGGCAATGTGGCGGTGGAAGGCTTAGTCCGCACCCCAGGGCCTGAATTGGATTATTCGCTGGAACGGCTGGCCGACGAGACCGGCAAATTGCCCAACACCGAATGGATCGGCTCCGGCTCGATGGTGGAACGCATGTGGACGGCGCCCAGCATCTCAGTCCTGGCGCTGGACACCACCCGGGTGGCGGAGGCGTCCAACACGCTGATCCCAGTGGCGAGCGCCAAAATCGGCCTCCGCGTGGCCCCCGGCGACGACGCGGCACGGGCCTTGCGCTGCGTGGTGGAACATTTGCGGTCACATGTGCCCTGGGGCGCCGAACTTGAGATCGCCGACCTCAACTCAGGCGATCCCGGATCGATCCCCACCGACGGGGTGGCTGTGCAGGCGATGAGCGAAGCCATGCGGCAAGCCTGGGGCAAGGAACCGGTGTTCATGGGCACCGGCGGCTCCATCCCGATGATCGCTGAATTCCAACGGGCCTTTCCCGGCGCCGAAGTGCTCTGCGTGGGCACTTGCGATCCAGATTCGCGCATCCACGGCATCAACGAATCGCTCGAATTGGACGATCTGCGCAAATTCGCCCTGGCTGAAGCCCTGCTGCTGGAGAAGGTGGCCAAGGACTGAGGCGCGTGCTCGGTGTCGCCGGGGTTGGCCTGTGGCGCTGCTGGAGAAGGTGGCCAAGAACTGAGGCGCGGAAGTCCGCCGCTGGCCGACCAGCTCAATAGCTTTACGCCGTCTCCCACCATAAGGGTTTACGCCGTCTGCTGGCTCCGCGCGCACAGCGCCCGGCCACCAGGGGCGGGTTTTCAGCTTTGCCGCAGCAGGGTGAAGTTGGCCCGCGAGCCTCGGTGGTAGCTGTGCGTATACAGGATGCGTTCGCCCGCGCTGGACAGGCTCGTTTCCTCCAACAGCAGCCACGGACCCAAGCCACCCAACGCGAAACGGATTTCCAACTCGACCGGCATCTCCACCGCGCGAATCTGCGCCGTGGAAGAGACCAGGTGGTGCCCGTGCGCCGCCAAAATATCGTGCAGCTCACCACCCCAGTCGCGGTGCTTCACCGAACCGGGAAGCACGTCCCTGCGCAGCGCGGCGCGGCTGAGCACCAGCGGCTCGCCGTTTCCGAAGAACATCCTGATGACCCTGATGATCTCGTCCCCGGCCTCGACCCCCAACTCCTCGGCCACTTTTATATTCGCCGGGACCAGCCCGACATCGAGGACCGAGATTGCGACCTTGAGCCCGCGTTCGTCCAGCATCTGCAGACTGCTCTGATAGCGGGTAATCGGGTGTTTCACGTTCAAAGCGCCGACGGCGGAAAGGAAATGCCCCCTCCCCCGAACCGCGTGGATGGTGCCAGCCTCCTCCATCCGTTTCAAGGCCTCTCTAATCGTGGAGCGCCCAACTTGGTAGCGGACGGACAGTTCGGTCTCAGGGGGAAGACGGTCGCCAGGTTTTAGCCTGTCGGAAGCTATCAATTGGTCAATCTGGTCTCTGGCCCGCGCCACGGCAGAGCCTCGTTCCGAGCCGCTGTTTCCGCACACGCTTCCTCCTGGTGGGTTAGCCACGCGATCCTGCGTGGTCTCACCGTTCAGATTAGCGCTGAAAGTAAACGTTGGGGTAAAGTACGCGATTGGCTGTAATAGCCGGTACGCCCTCCTGCTATGGGAAGTTCCCATAGCCGCTCTAGTCCAGAGGAGGTGGAGTTCGCGTATGCGCAAATACGAAGTCATGGTGATCGTTGATCCCGATGTTGATGACCGCCTAGTGAACGGCCTGTTGGAGAAGCCGCTCAAGGCGTTCACCAAGGCCAATGGCACGGTGGACAATATCGATGTCTGGGGTCGGCGCCGTCTGGCCTATCCCATCAATAAAAAGTCCGAAGGCATCTATGTGGTGCTGAATCTGACCGCCGAGCCTGCCGTCGTCAAGGAGTTGGACCGCCAATTCACCTTGAACGAGCAGATCATGCGGACGAAGGTGATCAGACCCGATCTCCACTAGTGAAGCACCGATCAACACCTAACTAAACACCTGGCGTGGCGATTGTCTGCTCCAAGTGGCAGAGTTGACCGCGTACAGCAAGCACTATCGAAAGACACGCACATGGCTGGCGAAACCATCATCACCTTAGTCGGAAATCTAACCTCCGATCCGGAGCTGCGCTTCACTCCCAGTGGCGCACCGGTGGCAAACTTCACCGTTGCCTCGACGCCGCGCAATTTCGACCGTCAAACCAGCGAATGGAAAGACGGCGAATCCATGTTCCTGAACTGCGCGATTTGGCGGCAGGCCGCTGAGAACGTGGCCGAATCCCTGACCAAGGGGATGCGCGTCATCGTCCAGGGTCGGCTGCGCTCGCGTAGCTACGAGACCAGGGAGGGAGAACGCCGCACCGTATTTGAAGTTGACGTCGATGAAGTCGGCCCCTCACTTCGCTATGCGACCGCCAAAGTGGCCCGCTCCTCAGGTGGCGGCTCCGCAAGCGGCGGCGGTGGCAACTGGCAGCAAAGCCAGCCCAGTGACGCCAATGTCGGGCCTGACCCTTGGGCCAGCAGCAGCTCCACGAATGACGAGCCGCCCTTCTGAGCCGCCCTGCTGGGCCTAGGCCCAACAAACACTGATAACCCAAAGCACCATTCCAGCACTTGCTGGGCTTCAAGAAAGGAAGCACCATAATGGCCTCACAGCGCAAACCTGTGAAGAACAACAAAAAACTCGCTCCCGCGAAGGCGATTCGCGTGGGCCATATCGATTACAAAGATGTCGCCACCTTGCGGCGTTTCATCTCCGAGCGCGGCAAGATTCGCGCCCGCCGAGTCACTGGCCTGTCTGTCCAAGAGCAGCGCAAAGTCGCTATCGCGGTGAAGAACGCCCGCGAGGTGGCTCTGCTGCCCTATGCTTCAACAGCCCGCTGACAAGGAGGTTAAGAAATGAAATTGATTCTCACCGCCCCAGTTGACCACGTTGGCATTCCAGGCGACATCGTAGAGGTGAAAGACGGCTATGGGCGCAATTACCTACTGCCCAGAGGCTTTGCCATCTCTTGGAGCAAGGGTGCCGAAAAGCAGATCGCTGGCATCAAGCGCGCCCGTGACGCCCGTGAGATTCGCTCTGCCGAACACGCCGCCGAAGTGCGCGGACAGCTCGAAGAATTGCGTATCACCCTCAACGCCAACGCTGGCGACTCCGGCAGGCTGTTCGGCGCGGTGACTCCCGCCGACATAGCGCTCGCAGTCAAGAAGGCGGGCGGCCCGTCCATCGACAAGCGCAGCGTCGAGATCGCCAAGCCGATCAAGCTCGTCGGGAAGCACACCGTTGGCATCAAACTGACCACCGGCGTCACCGCCCACGTCGAAATTGACGTCACCGCGTCCTGAGCCTTTCAGCAAGCTTCCCGCCCCTGCGGCATTGCAGGAGGGGCGGGAAGCTTGCCATGGTCGGCTACAGCCGTTACCCACCGGGCCGACAGCGGCTCCACCGCCGCTAGCCAACAGCCCCGCACACCGTTGGATTATCCAACTTCTACCGCGATGTGGAAAAAAACGGCAATTCGTACTAGCATTTATTTGCTACACACTGCAGTTGGGGAACTTCGGGGGAAGAGGTGTGTTATGTCGGTGGTAGGTATAGAGGATTGGACGCTCCAGGCCAAGTGCCGTGGATTGCAAGACGATTTCTTTCCAGATGGGGCAGATCAAAAGAAAGTAAGGGCGGTTTGCTTTACCTGCCCGGTTCGCAATGAATGCCTGGCTGAGGCTTTGGATAACCGCATCGAATGGGGTGTCTGGGGTGGGATGACTGAGCGTGAGCGGCGGCGGCTGCTGCGCCAGCGCAGAGACGTGACAAATTGGACGTCTTTGCTGTGTCCGAACCACAATCCCGATTGAGCGCTACCAGCCTCGGGCTTCCCACCCAGCCAAGTGGGGGCGTTCTGCGCCCAGGGTGGTGAAACTGCCGTGGCCAGGCGCCACGATGGTGTCATCGGTGTACACATCGAAGACCCGCTCGACCACATCGCGGAATAGCGTGCCGAAACGGGTCTGGTCGTGATCGGTGTTGCCCAGCCCTCCGGGAAATAGCGAGTCGCCGGAGAAGACCCACACTGGCTGCCCGGCTTCGGCATAGGCGAGCGCCACCGAGCCGGGCGTGTGCCCGGTGAGGCGGATGGCGGAGAGCCAGATTCCATCCACTCCCACGATGTCGCCCTGCTGTAGCCGCCGGTCTGCCTTGACCCCGGTCTGTGCGGCGATGGAGTCGGCGTCCTCATCGCCGCAGGCGGTAAGGACGCCGGGGAGTTTCGCAATCTCGGCTAGCGCCCGCAGGTGGTCCCAGTGGCGGTGGGTGGTGACGACCAGGCTGAGCCTGGTCCGCGTTTGGCTGTCCAGTGCCGCCTCGCCGAGCAGTTTTTGGATCGCCTGCGGATCGTCAGCCGCGTCGATAATGATTTGTTGGCCGCTCGACTTGGAGGTGAGCAAATACACATTGTTATCCATAGTCGAAACTGAAGCATGTCTGATGGAAACTTTTGGAGTATCAGCAATCAAGCTAGTCACCCGGCAATTATAGGGCGTCAGCGCCGCCAGCAGCAGGCGTGCCAAGATGAAGACCGCGCCCCGTAGCCGACGGCGGGACAGGCACCCAGCGAGCGCCGTTCCGACGGGCAACGAGGGGGAAACCAGGACCGGGCGCGAAACAGGACTGGCGTCCCAGGGATGAGCTGGGACGCCAGTCCTTTGAGCGTCGGTGACCGGGTTAAAGTGGGAGGGCAACCCGATCACCGAGTGCGCGGCACGCAGACCGCGTTGGAACCTACCTAGGCACCTTCCTAACTTGCTCAGCGAGGAGCTCCAGGACGTGCCGGTAGGGTTTGCCAGTGGCCCTGGTCATCCCCAATTCGCAAGTGCGGTTGCAAGAGGCGTGAGCCACGGCGTCTAGCGCCTCCACTTCGGCAGCTTCCGGACGGGTGGCGGCACGGGTCAACTCGGGATGGAGCATTCCGCGATCACCGGCGAAGGCGCAGCATCCAGTGTTAATCGGCACATTCACCTCGGCAGCGACTGCTTTGGAGACTTTCACCAGATCGGGATTCATCCCCAGCTGCGTCGAAGAGCAAGTCTGGTGGATGGTCAGCGAGGCCAGTTTCGGATATTCACCCAACACCGGCAGGATATGCGTGGCGACGAAAGTCACCGCGTCGATGACTTCGACTTTGATGCTCGGATCGGTCTCGATCATGTGCCGGAAGCCTTCGGTGCAGCTGGAAGCGTCGCAGACCGCGTAGAGCTTCCCATTCTCAGTGGCCCTCCGCAACGCCGGGAGCACAGTCCCCGCCATCGCTTCGTAGCCGCTGGGGATGCCCTTGGACGACCACACCGTCCCACAGCACATCTGCTCGATCTCCGGTGGCACATAGAGGTTGACGCCAGCCAGGGCGCACAACTCCTCGAAAGCCGCCTGCACGCCGGGGCCTTGCAGCGGGCCGAACATGCGGTTCACACAGGCGGGCAGGTAGACCGCCGTGATATTTCCGGACGGACGGGGCCTGGCCCGGCGTTTGCCGCCAGCGGGCAATTCCTTGGAGACCAAAGGCAGGGTGTCTTCGGAAATGATCTTCCGGCCCAGCTTGTTGACTCCGATGACCACTGGCTGCAACGGCGTGTGGGCGATGCTCATCGCCGTGCTGGCAATCGTGGTGGTCCCCTTCCAATGCTTGGCCGCGTTGGTCCAGAAATTCACCACCGATCCAGGCACTTGCTGCTTGCGGTATTTCTTCACCAGCAGCGCGGTGTTGATCTTCATCGGGCAGGCGGTGCCGCACATGCCGTCCACCGCGCAGGTGTGGACGCCTTGGTACTTGTAAAGCTCTTCCAGCCGCCCTGCGCGGTCCCGGTCCCCCTCGGCCAGGGCGTATTCGATCTCCCGGCGGATGACGATGCGCTGCCTCGGGGTGAGGGTGATATTGCGCGCCGGGCAGACCGGCTCGCAGTAGCCGCACTCCACACAGCGGTCCACGGTCTCGTCCACCGCGATCGGGGCTTTGATGTGCTTCATGTGCAGATCGGGATCGTCGGTGATGATCACATTGTCGTTGAGCAGGCAATCGGGGTCGAATATCTTCTTCACCTCGACCATGACTTCGTACAGCTCGCGGCCATACTGCCGCTCCACGAAGGGGGCCATCACCCTGCCGGTGCCGTGCTCGGCCTTCAGCGAGCCGGAGTAGTGCAGCACGACGTCTACCATAGCCTCGGTGAAGTCGCGGTAGCGTCCCATCGCCTCGTCGCCCTCGTAGCGGTCCACAATCATGAAGTGGATATTCCCGTCCTTGGCGTGGCCGAAGATCACCGAATCCTCGTAGCGGTACTGGTCGAAAAGCTTGGAAAGCTCCACACAGGTATTCGCCAACGACGCCACCGGGACTACGACGTCTTCCAGCAGGGCCGTGGTGCCGAGTTTGCGCGCCCCGGCCACCGACGTATACAGGCCATTGCGCAGCACCCAGAGGTCGGCGCGGAGCGCCGGATCGTCGGCCAGCGGCACTGGCTGCGTAACCGGAAGCTGGGCCAAGACTGGCTTGGCCCCTTCGGTGAGCGCGTCCAACTGCTCCTTGCTGGTGGCTTGGTATTCCAGCAACAGCGCGGCTTGGTCCTTGACGTTGAGCTTCTTGATCAGCTCAGGCGTGTCGTCAAAGGCCTGGCCCACCCGAAGCGAGGTGGAATCCATCAGTTCCAGCGTGGCCGCGCCGGACTCCACCAACGCCGGAAGCGCGGAATTGGCTTGGAAGAGGTCGTCGAAGACAACGAGAGCGGTCTTGACGAAAGAGCGGATTGGCACTGTGCGGAAGGTCGCCGAGGCGATGAAGCCGAGGGTGCCCTCCGAGCCGATCATCAGATGGGTGAAAATATCGACGGGGTTGGTGTGGTCAACGAAGGAGTTGATCCCGTAGCCCATCGTATTCTTCATGGAGAACTGTTGTTTGATCTTCTCCACCGAACCCGGATTGGCCCGCACCCGGTCGCGGAGCTTGATCAGGCCAGCATAGATCGCTGGCTCGGTAAGTCTGAGTTTCTCGTCGGCGTCAGGGGCGCCGGTGTCGATGACAGTCCCGCTCGGGAGCACGACCACCATTGATTCTAGAGTTTTGTAGGTGTTCTCCACTGTCCCACAGGCCATTCCGGAGGAGTTGTTGGCGACGACCCCTCCCACGGTGCAGGCTTTGGAACTGGCTGGATCGGGACCGAATTTCGTCCCATAGGGAGCTAGGTATGCATTGACCGTCTGCACGGTCAACCCTGGCTCAACCCGCACTCTGGCGCCGTTGTCGAGCACTTCGATCCCATTGAAGTTCCGACGCACGTCAACGAGCATTTTATCGGTGCCCGCCTGCCCGGAAAGGCTGGTGCCGCCGGAGCGGAAAGTCAGTGAGGTTCCGGCCTGGGAGGCCGCCCGGAATAACCGGGCGACCTCCTCAGCATTCTTCGGTACGGCGATGGTGCTCGGATAGAGCAGGAAGTGTGAAGCGTCGTGGGCTAGCGCCCGACGCTCGAATTCACCGTCCCGAAGTTGGATTTGACCGCTGTCGTACTGCCGGATGGACTCAGCGATCGTGATTGCCATCGTCCTTATCCTTGCGGTAGCGGGATCATGCCGGTGAGCACAGTCGCCTGCAGCGTGACCAGCACGGCGAAGATGACCAGCAGGACGATAGACCAGCCGATGACCTTGCGGAAGATGACACCTTCCTGGTTGACCATGCCGGCGGCGGCAGCCGCGACCGACAATGACTGCGGGGAAATCATCTTGCCCATGCAGCCACCGGTCGAGTTGGACGTGACCATCAACACCTGGTGGGCGGCGTCCCCTGGCCAGACGTTGTTGGCGGCAACGGCCTGCATGGAGGAGAACAGCGCGTTCGACGAAGTGTCCGAACCGGTGATGGCGACGCCCAGCCAGCCGAGGATCGGCGAGACGAAGGCGAAGGCCAAGCCGGTGCCGAGCGCCAAGGCGGTGCCGAGGGAAACGGTGATGCCGGAGGCGTTCATGATGTAGGCGATGCCCAAGACACAGGCGATGGTGACGATCGTCCACTTCAAGGTGACGATGGTCCTGCCGAATTCGCTGGCGGCGATCCCGGCGTTCATCTTGTAGATGAGCGCGGTGATGATGCCGCCGATGAAGAGCAGTGTTCCGGTGGAGAGCACCGACCACAGGTTGATGGAAGGCGAAACGCACGCAGCGGTGGACTCGCCAGCTTTGAAGCACTCATCCAGGCCTGGCCAGGTGAAGACCAGGTGCGGATCGCTGAGCCATGCCGCCGAGTCGTTCGGATCCTTGACGCCACCAGCCCAGTTGGCGATGGCGCTCTTGATCGCCGGAACCTGCGAGAGGCCGAAGATCACAACGACGATGAGGTACGGAGCGACAGCTCCCCAGACACGCGCTCCGCCAGTGGTCAGCTGAGCAGGCGTCTTCTCTTCTTCGTCGTCGCTGAACTCGGCCAGGACCGGGTTCTTCGGCTTGACGAAGCGCAGGATGACGAGGATGCCGAGGATGCAGGCCACGGAGGCGATGACGTCGGTGATCTGGTATCCGATGAAGTTGGAAGCTAGGAACTGGAAGATTGCGAAGATCACGCCAGAAGAGAGCGCGATGTGCCAGGTGTCCTTGAGGCCGCGCACCCCATCGACCAGGAAGACCAGGAAGAGCGGGACGATCATGGCCATGAACGGCGACTGGCGGCCAGCCATCGCGCCGAAGGCGTCGGCGAGGACGGCGGGATCGTAGCTGCCATCACCGAAGACGCCGGCCGAGCCGGTGCCCAGTGCGGTGATCGGGGCGCCCATAGCGCCGAAGGCCACCGGGGCGGTGTTGGCCAACATGCAGACAACAGCCGACTTCAACGGCTTCATGCCTGCCGCGACCATCATGGCTGCGGTGATGGCGACCGGGGTGCCGAAGCCCGCCAGGGCTTCAAGCAACGCGCCGAAGCAGAAGGCGATCAGGATGGACAAGATGCGCAGGTCCTCGGTGATGCTGCGCAACAGGTCGCGCAGCACCTTGTCCCAGCCCTGCTTGACGGTGAGGTTGTACAGCCACACTGCCGGGATCAAAATCCACATGATCTGACAGATACCGAAGAAAATTCCTTCCAAGGTAGCTGAGATCGCTGGGGAAGCTGGCATCTGCCAGGCGAAGATAGCCAAGGCGATGGTGACGACCAAGGTCGCCAGCGACGCCTTCCAGGCGGCGATCTTGAAGACGCCGAGCATGACGAACAGCACCAACAGCGGCAGTGCCGCCACAAGCGCCGACAGGACCAGGTTCCCGTTGATCGGCGCCTCTATCTGATGAAACGGTTCAAGTGGTATTAACAAAATTATCTCCTCGCTGAGACGGTGATACAACGATTGTCGAACAAGTTGACCGGCTTAGCAAGACCTTTGGCCAAAAATGTCGGACCAAAAATCAAAAAATGTCGGACCAAAAGTTGGCAGCACCGTTGGGCCAGCTATGAATACACTTGGGTCTGCGGGCGTTGGACAAGCCTAAGTAGCAGATGCGGAGTTAGAACATGGTGCGAAGCATCACTGTAACCTCAGTGGTTGATGCGGTGGTCAATGATCTCAAGCGCCTTGTCCTCGACAAGGAGCTTCCTCCGGGCACCGCGCTGACTGAGAACGACGTTGCCGAGCGCTACGACGTGGCGCGCGCCACGGCCAAGGCCGCCATTGAGCGCCTGGTCTCCGACAAAGTGCTCGACCGCAGCAACTACAAGACCGCCCGGGTGGTGATGCTCGGGCCAAACGACGTGCGCGACATCTACAACTCCCGGATCTATCTGGAGTCTGAGGTGCTGCGCAGGTTGGCGAAGTTGCGCCGCTACCCAGCGGAGTCGCGGGCGGCCAATGAGGAGATTCGCTCAATGTGGTCGCAGGGGGTGTGGGACATCACCGAGCCGGACATGCGCTTCCACACGTCGTTGGTGGCGTATCTGAAGAGTCCCAGGACCAAACGGATGTACCAGTCGTTGGCTTTCGAGGTGCGGCTGTGCATGTCGCAATTGCAGGGCACCCAGCGGCTCAGCCCGGAGATCATCATCGCTGAGCACGCGCGGCTGCTCGACTTCATCGAGCAGGGAGACGGCGCCGGAGCTTCAGCCCTGTTGGACGAACACCTTTCCCGCGCCCGCGAATTGCTGGCCGGGAGCCTGGGCGGGGTCTCCGGCCCGGAAGCTTTCGTCTCGTCCTCGGCGCTGGTGGCTGATTAGCCCACCTGTCGTAGCCAGTCCCCACGTTGGCGTGTCCGGCCCTACCCAATGCCCGGATGGGGCAGGACGCGACAGCCAGCCCCCACGCTGGCATATCCGCCCAACGGCTGCCCTCATCCGCATAAGTGACTATCTGCTAACAACCGCACCCGTCCGGCGGGGGAGGGCAACCATAGATTGAGCCGGTCAGCCACGTCGGCTGGATTGACCGCATAGGCTAGGGCTATGACACAACCAACTGCCGCGCCGATGGGTTGCTACCGGCATCCGCAGGTCGCCACCTGGATCAAATGCCAACGTTGCGGGCGGCCGATCTGCCCACAGTGCATGATCTCAGCGGCGGTTGGTTTCCAATGCCCCGATTGCGTGGCGGAGGGGATGCGGCAGACCCGGCAGAACCAAGGCCCTTACGGCGGCCCCCGCTCGCAAAGGCCAGAGCTGACGACGATGGTCATCATCGGTATCAACGTGGTGGTCTGGCTGCTCCAATTTGTGTCCCCGCGAATCGTCGACATGCTGATGCTCACCTCGTACGGACGCTGCATGGCTGTGGGCCAGCAGGGCTGGTGGCCGGGGGCGGGACAGCAACAATGCGCGATGCTGGGGGGAGAATGGGTGCCGGGAGTCGCCACCGGTGGCGTCTGGGAGGTGCTGACCAGCGCATTTGCCCATACGGAATTTACCCACCTGGCCTTCAACATGGTCGCGCTGTGGTTCCTAGGGCCGCAGTTGGAAAGGGTTTTCGGGCGGCTGCGCTTCTTAGCGGTCTACCTGCTCTCCGCGCTGGGCGGATCGGCCTTGGTGGTCTGGTTCTCCGATCCGCAGTCAAGCACCTTGGGCGCGTCCGGTGGAATTTTCGGATTGCTGGGAGCTTTGCTGCTGCTGGTCTGGCGGCTGAAGGGCGACTTGCGGCAAATCCTGGCCTGGTTGGGCGCGAACCTGGTCTTCACCGTCGTGATGCCGTCCGTCTCCTGGCAGGGGCATATAGGCGGCCTGTTTCTCGGCATCGCCGCAACCGCGATCATCATCCTGCCGCCCCGCGAGAAACGGAACAGCTATCAGCTCATCGGCCTGTCAGCGCTGACGCTGCTGCTGGTAGCGCTGATCGCCGCCCGCGCCCTGATGCTGGTCTGACTGGGGGTTACTTAAACCGGCCCCGCAGGTACGAGGGCGGATAGGGCAGCGCGTCCCGGTCCAGTCCCAATTCCCAGCCCGCGCGCAGCGGCCAATTCGGATCGCGGAAGGCTTCCCGCCCGATGCAGCAGGCGGCGATGTCTCCACTGGCGAGGATGTCTTGCGCTTGAGCCGCAGTGGTGATGAGGCCGACCGCCGACACCGGGACGCCAGCCTTGGCCACTGTTTGCGCCAGCGGCACTTGGTAGCCGGGTCCGGTCGGGATTTTGGCGACGATATTGCCCCCGGAGGACACATCGATCATGTCCACGCCGCTGCCGCCGAGCAATTCTGCCAGGGCAACCGTCTCTTCGGCACTCCAGCCGTCGTCAACCCATTCTGTTGCCGAGACCCGCACCATGAGCGGCTTGCGCTCCGGCCAGACCGCACGCACCGCATCGACGGTCTCCAGCAGCAACCTGCTGCGCCCGGCGAAATCACCGCCGTATTCGTCGGTGCGCTGGTTGCTCAGCGGCGAGAGGAATTCAAAGAGCAGATAGCCGTGGGCAGCGTGCAATTGCACAGTGTCCAACCCGGCTTGATCGGCCCGCACCGCGGCATCGACGAATGCCTGCTTGATCTGGGCTATGTCATCCAGGCTGGCCGCCCGGGGAGCCGCCAATCCGGGGAATGCCACCGCCGAGGGGCCAACGGTCTCCCAGCCTCCGTCTTCGAGGGGCGCCGAGCCGGTCCCCGGAGCGTCAAAATCTCGGTAGATGGAGCCTTTGCGCCCCGCGTGCTGCAACTGGACGCCGAAGGCAGCGCCTTGGCTATGCGCGTAGGCGGCTATCCGCGCCCAACCCTCAGTTTGCCGGTCATTCCAGAAGCCAGTACACCAAGGCGTGATCCGGCCTTCGGGCAGCACCCCAGCTGCTTCAGCGATTAACAGGCCGAAACCTCCGGCGGCGCGAGCGCCATAATGGACCAGATGCCAGTCGTTGGGGACTCCATCTTTGGCGTTGCATTGGTATTGGCACATCGGCGGCAGGAAGATGCGATTCCGAATCGTCAGGCCGCGAAGGGTGAGGGGTTCAAATAGCGAAGTCACGGCTCCAATACTAGGACAGCTTCGCCGCAGCCCGCAGAATCTTAGGACCAGCTTCTGCGACACTCTCAGCCAGCGTGCAGCGCTTTGGCCAAAGCCCAAAGCTGAGATAGGCTGATTGCCGATCTTGGAGGTGTCGCCTAGTCCGGTCTATGGCGCCCGCCTGCTAAGCGGGTT
>JAIRXX010000030.1 GCA_031268065.1 Propionibacteriaceae bacterium | reverse complement strand
TGTCCTGGCAAACCTCGAAGACACCCGCGGCCACCCGGTGCCACTGGTGGTCCGGCTCCGGGCCTGCCAGCAGCAGAAATGTCTTGCCAGCGGGATCGGTCACCCGGTGGATCGCCAGTGAGAAGTCGATCATCGAGTCCAACCGGTTGGTGTCGAAGACAAATTGCGGACGGCGATAGCGGTAATCGTGAACCTGGTCGAGGTCGAATTCGGCCAAAACGGCATGGTCGCACTGTTCCAAAATGTACTTACGCAGCCCGTGCGAAACCGACCCGGCATCGATATACCCGTCGAGCAGATGGACGAGCACCGGGTTCAGGCCGTCTAGTTCCGACCGCACCTGGGAGTCGTAGCTATACAGTTCGCGTGGATCAAGCACTTTGCCAGCTTACCCGCGCGAGGCGGTGTCTTTGGACCGAATCAACGCGATAGGACAATGGCCGTGGGCCATCAGAGCGCGGGCCACTCCGCCGATGGCATTTCCGGGAAAGCCCGATTGCACCTCCAACACCAGCAAGTCCAATTCCCGCGAACGCTTCACCAGCGTGTCAACCGGGCTGCCGTAACAAATGTCTATGTTGGTGTCTACCCCGGGATGCTTCTCCCGCATCGAGTTCATGATCGACTCGATCCTGATCCTCGTCACGTCAACGGCTTCGTCCTGCTGCTCGACAGTCAGCACTTGTGCGGCCCGCCAACGGCTGCGGGCGGAAGCCTTCACCACCGAAATCACCTGCAGCTGCGCCCCGAGCCGTTTGGCCTCGTCCATTGCCCAAGGCAGGCCGCGCCTTCCCTTGGCTTCGATGTTCACCCCCACGCCCATCTTTCCGATGGCCTGGGCAGGCACCGGATTGTTGGACGAGACCACGATCACCGGGCAATGCGCCGCCCCAGCCACCCCGACGGCTGTCGATCCGACGAATTGGCTCTCCCCTTTGCCGAGGGAGCAGCGGCCAAGGATCACCCGCGAGGCGAATTCGGAATATTTGACCAGCGCCGAGGCCGGATTGCCCAAGACGACTTCAGTACGGATGCGTTCGGCGGGGACACCGCGCGACTCAATCTCGCCGACCGCCTCTACGATCATGTCGGCGGCGTCCTGCTTGATTTCCTCCGGGTCGAAGACCACTCCCCACACCGAGTTGAGCACAGTGTCGTCCACCGCGTAGATCAAAGCGATTTCCGCGCCGGTGGCCAACGCCTCGGCAACGCCGTAGTCAAGCGCGGCATAGGCGTCGTCGGAGCCGTCGTAGCCGACAAGGATTCGCGGCCGGCCGGAGTAATTCGGAACCATGTGGCTCTCCTGACTGCAACAGCCGCCGCTGGGCCACGGCAGCTCTTAGGGGGCATTCTAGAGCCACCAGGCCCAATCCGCGTGGACCGCCCGCTCTGCGCGGGTTCAATCATTCGATATGCCAACAACGCCGGACGGATCGATGGCAGGATGGCGGGTGATGCGACGCAACCATTTGATTGACCTGGCCAGAGTGCTTTCGATGGCGATTGTGGTGTCTTTTCACGCGCTGCTCTACTACATCGTGCTGGACAACGGGCGCGTCGAAGTGCTCCCTTACGGACCTGGCCCGTGGCTCTGGGTGCTGAGTTGGGTGCTCTGCCTGCTCCCGCTCTTCTTCGTCGCCGCTGGCTACGGCGCGGCGGCGACGATGGAGCGCAACGCCGCCCTGGGCGTCTCTTATCCGGAATATCTGCTGTCCAGATTGCGCAAGCTGCTCGGCCCGCTGACTTCCTTCTGCATAGTCTTCGTCCTGGCCAGCACCATCCCGGCCTGGTTCGGAGCTTTCGAGCCAGCCATGGAACTCTCCAAGCGCTTCGCCCAACTGCTCTGGTTCCTGGTGGTCTATCTGGGCTTGCAAGCTGCTGCCCCGGCGTTGGCACGGTTGGAGGACAGCCACTGCCTGATAGCGATGCTCGCGATGGTGCTGGCAACTGCGGCGGTTGACGCCGCCGCCCAGGTGAGCGGCTACCAGGAGCTGCACTGGCTGAACCTGGCTACAGTGTGGCCGCTGGCTTTCCAATTCGGGATCGCCTACCGGCGGGGATGGTTCGTCCGGCTGCGGCGCTGGAAGTTGGCGCTGATGGCGCTGGCCATGTGGGCGCTGATCTGCTGGATGGTGCTGGGCCTGGGCTATCCGGCCTCGTCGGTCGGATTCGCCGACATGCTGGTCGCCAACGTCCAACCGCCAACGCTGGCGGCGGTCTGGATGACCGCAGCACAAGTCTGCCTGTTGGCAATCGGGGACCGGTCCAAGCTTTTCCGCTCACCTTCCGAATCGGCCCAGCGGGTGCTCGGCGTCTTGAACGCGCTGGTGCTGCCCAGCTATTTGTGGCACATCGCCGCCATCGTCATCGCCGGCGCCTTGCTCGTCGGCCTCACCATGCTCTTCCCGGTGCTGGCGCCGGTGACGTTGAGCAGCCTCGCCCTCGTCGTCTGCACTTGGGCGGTGCTGAGCTGCATAATCGGCCCCATCGCCAGAGTTGACCAGCGCTTGATCCCGCCCGCCCCAGCGCGGATGCCCACGCTCGGGCCTACCCTGGTCGGCTTCGGCCTGCTGGTCACCGGGCTGTGGTCGGTGTGGCAATTCGGCGCGGTGCTGCATCCCGGAGCGCCGCTGGCCTGTGTCTCGGTAGCCCTGCTGGCCACAGCCATCATCGGCATCCGGCGGATCGGGCGTTGAGCGGTACCAGCGCAATGCGGCGGACTGCTGCTGGCCAGGCTGGCTGGCCGGATGCTGAGAGCACCGCCAAACGGTGTCCGGAACCGCGCAGAACGGCTAATCTCATTGCTGAAGCAGGCGGCCTGCCACAGGGCCAATCCAACAGCAAAAGGAGATCGCAGTGTGCGCAACTGACACCTCGGATGAGACTGGAGCACCCCTTTTCACCGCTGCCCTCTACCGCGACGGCGAGCGCGTTCTAGCCACCGAAGATATCGCCGCGACCCACCGGGCGCTGACAGAGAATCCGGGGACGATGGCCTGGATCGGCATGTACGAGCCGGACGATGCGGCGCTGACTCAGGCGGCAGAGCTATTCGGCATCCACAAGCTCGCCATTGAGGACGCGATCACCGCCCATCAACGCCCCAAGCTCGACCGCTACGACGACACCATTTTCACCGTCCTCCACCCAGCCAGGTACCACGAGCGCAAAAGCCACCTTGAGCTTGGTGAGTTGCACATCGTCACCGGCAGCGACTACGCGATCACCATCCGCCACAGCGACTTTCCCGCGCTCGACGAAGTGCGGGAGCGGATGGAGAACGACCCGACGCTGCTCAAAGACGGACCGACTGCGGTGTTGTACGCGGTGTTGGACGCCGTTGTAGATATGTATCAGCCGATAGTGGAAAGCCTGCAAGATGGCATCGAAGAACTGGAGACTGAGGTCTTCGGCGGGAATTTTGAACTGTCTCAGCAGATTTACCAACTGTCCCGCCAGATCGCCAAACTGGGCCGCACCCTGCGTTCCACCGAGCAGATCGTCGGCAAGCTGATCACCGACACCGGCTCGGAGCACATCCGCCCCCAGTTGCGGGCATACCTGGTCGATGTGGCCGACCACCTCACCCACGCCCGCGAACGCTCCGAGGCGATGCACGGATCGCTGCGCGAAATCCTCAGCGTGCAGAGCGCCCTGGTGGCCCAGAAGCAAAGCGAGGAGATGCGCAAGCTCTCCATCTCCGAGGCTGCGGAGAACGCGCAGATGAAGCGAATCTCCGCCTGGGCGGGCATCCTCTTCGCGCCCACCATCGTCACCGGCGTCTACGGGATGAACTTCGTCAACATGCCCGAACTGCAATGGCCGCTCGGCTACCTCATCAGCATCGTGGCGATGGTCGGCATCGGATTCGGCTTCCACTTCATCTTCAAACGCAAGGGCTGGCTCTGAAACGCGCCCAGGGCGTATTACGGGCAAAGCCGCCGCAGTGCGCCAGGTTAGCTGAGCAGCGCCCGGTCGGACATTTGGCCCTTCACCGAGGCGAAGCGTTCCATCAGGTCGGCCACCGTGGTGCGTTTCTTCTGTTCGGCGTCCAGCTCGAAGACGATCCGGCCCTCGTGCATCATCAGCAGGCGGTTGCCCACCTTGAGCGCCTGGGTCATGTTGTGCGTCACCATCAGCGCGGTGAGGCCGTTCTCGGCGATGACCCGCTTGGTCAGCTCGGTGACCAATTCGGCCCGCTGCGGATCGAGCGCAGCGGTGTGCTCGTCCAGCAACAAGATGCGCGGCTTGGTGAAAGAGGCCATCAGCAGCGAGAGCGCCTGCCGCTGGCCACCAGACAGCATCCCCACCCGGATGCGCAGCCGATCCTCCAAGCCGAGGCCGAGCACCTTCAACTCCTGCTGGAAGATTTCTTTTCGCGCCCGGCTCACTCCCCGGCCCAGCCCGCGCCTGGTTCCCCTGGCCCAGGCGATGGCAAGGTTCTGTTCTATGGTCAGATGCGGGCTGGTCCCGGCCTGCGGGTCTTGGAAGACCCTTGCGATCATCTTCGCCCGACGATGCTCTTTGAGCTTGGTGACGTTCTCAGCGGCGATTTCGATTTTGCCGCCGTCGGCGGGCAACGTGCCCGAGATGACATTGAGCAGCGTGGACTTCCCCGCCCCGTTCGATCCGATGACGGTGGCGAAATCGCCGGGGACCAGGTGCAGCGAGACTTCGCGCAGCGCCCGCCGCTCGTTCACCGTGCCAGCGAAGAAAGTCTTGCCCACATTCTCCAGTCGCAGCATCAAAGCTCCTCATCCGCGCTCAACCCGGCGCCGATTTCCAAGGCGCCGTCGTCACCGTCTGGCTCTGGCGGGACTGGCGCCAGCGCTGGGCTGGCCATCGGCTCTGGGGCTCCCTTTTTATTCCACCAGGGCGAGAGCGGGTTGAGCGACAATCCCTTGGACGAGGCCAGGTGTGAAATGAGCAGGGCGATGATGACCAAAGCAGCCGAAATCAACTTCATATCGCCGGGATCAGTGCGCAGCTGGATGCCGCCGATGTTGATTTCCCAGGTCAGCGCCCACAGGATGATCAGCCGGTAGAGCACCGAACCCAGGACAGCGCCCAGCGTGGCCAAGAACATGAAACGGGTGCCGAGGATGGCGTTCCCCACGATCACCGAAGCCAAGCCCACCAGGATCAGGCCGACGCCCATCTGCGAGTCGGCAGAGCCGTTGAACTGGACGTACAACGCGCCGGACAGCCCGACCAGGCCATTCGACAGCATCAAAGTGACGATCTTGGTGAAATCGGTGGAGATTCCGCCAGCCACCGCCATGCCGGGGTTGTCCCCGGTGGCTTGCACCGCCAGGCCGAAATCGGTGGACAAGAACCAGTCCACCGCCAGTTTCACCACTAAGACGATGGCTGCCAGAATGGCGACCATTTCCCAGGAGTAAAGCATCCCGGCGTCTTTGAGCGGGGTGAAGATATGGGTCACTTTCTCCCCGTCGCGCAGGTTCAACCCGATATTCGGCCCCCACATGATGCGCAGGTTGATCGAATAAAGGGCGATCATGGTGAGGATCGAGGCCAGCAGGCCGTCAATCTTCAGCTTGGTGTGCAAAAGGCCGGTGATCAGGCCTGCCACAGCCCCGGCGCAGAACCCCGCCCCGGTCGCCAGATACGGGTCCACCCCGTTGAAAATCAGGATCGCAGCTGTGCCGCCCCCGGTGGTGAACGACCCGTCCACAGTCAGATCAGGCAGGTTGAGGATGCGGTAAGTGAGAAACACCCCCAGCGCCATCAACGCGAAAATCAACCCTTGCTCGACTGCTGAGATCACAGACCTAATTCCTCTGCGGCGGTAGTAATGACCCGGAAAAGCATACCGACCCCAGGTCAACGCCTGGAGTCGGCACGCGATTCTGGGCTACGAGTTGACTTCTTTGCCCTGCTGCAGGATTGATTCGGGCAAGGTGACGCCCACGCGCCCAGCGGCGTCCGAGTTGTAGATGACCTCTGTCTCAGTCTCTTTCAACTGGGGAATCTCACCGATGGCTTTGCCGTTCAACAGCACGTCTACCGCCATGTCGCCGGTGTGCTGCCCGAGCTTGTAGTAATCGATGCCACGGGCGGCGATAGTGCCTTTCTTGACCGAATCGACGTCGGAGGAGAAGAGCGGAATATTGTTCTGGCGGCAGAACTCCACCACGGTGTCCATCGATTCGACC
>JAIRXX010000314.1 GCA_031268065.1 Propionibacteriaceae bacterium | reverse complement strand
TGGTTGACTGGAGCCGAGCATAAAAGCGATTCCCCGACCAGGGAGGCGCCATTGAGGGCAACTGGCTTGGCATGTTCCCTGTGCGCAGTGCGTGGCGGTATTAGTCGCAAGGTTTTGCGTACCCAGGTGATGCCTTGGGGAAATGCCAAGCAGGACCGTGAACCAGCCACATCAGTTATGGCCACATCGTTCAGATTGCGACTTTTGCCAGGTCGTCAACTTGTGTGGCGAGGTAGGGGCCGAACCAGATTTCATCGTTGTGCCCCACTGAGTCAACTTCGATGAATTTGTGCAGGTTCGGGGCTAGTTCTGCGACTTTGGCTGACTGTGTGCAGGGCACGAAATTGTCTGCTTTGCCGCATAGGACGGTGACTGGTGCGGCGATCTGGGTGATGTAGTTCGTTGTCTCGAAACGGTCGTACAGCAGCAGGCCGATGGGCAGTCCCCAGGCAAGGGAGTTGGCTTCTTCGACCAGTGTGGAGAATGGCGAGCGCAGCAGCACCCCGGCGGGCGGGTCTGTGGTGGCCAGCCGGGCGACGACGCCGGTTCCGATGGATTCCCCCACGTAGATGGTTTTATCGCCTGGGAAGCCGTGTTCGCGCAGATACGCCGCCGCTGCCCGCGCGTCGGAGGCGAGGCCTTCTTCGCTGGGGCTGCCGGGGTTGTCGCCGTATCCCCGGTATTCCAGCATCAGGACGGTGTAGCCCTGGTCGGCGATGGCTTGCGCCACTTCCATCCGGTACACGCGGTTCCCGCCGTTGCCTGGGGCGTAGAGTACCGCCGTGTCTGGGGGGTTTGTTGTCGGCTCGACCAGCCACGTCTTCAGGGTCAGTCCATCGTCGGTGTGCAGTTCCACGTCTTGTCCGGTGGTGAAGCGCTCGGCTGCCGGTCCGGGGTCGAACCGGGCTGGGTAGTAGATGAATTGCCGTTGTCCGAGGGCGATGACCGCGGTGATGGCGGCGAGCACGAAGACGGCTGTCGCCAGTATGATCCATCCCGGACGGGCGCGTTTAGCCCGTGCCTGGCCAGGGCGCGGAGTCGAAGGGCTGCCGCCGCCTTGCTTCATTCCGCCTCCCGATACGCTTTACTTGAAATATCAAGACGAAGAAAGGCTACAAGCTTAACGGCTCGTCCAGTTGATTTTCAGGCAGGAAAGGTGTTCCTATGGCTTACCAGCCGTGGTCGGTCCCGCTGTTCCTCACATTCGTTGTCTTGGGCTTGGCGCTCGTGGTTTTCGCCACCTGGCACTTGCGGGCAGGGTGGCGTTGGTCGCTCATCAGTTTGGCCGTCATTCCGTTGGCCTTTTTGGGTGCCTTCGGCTGGTGGATGAACCAAGGAGGGGAGAGCGACTTAGGAAACGAACTTTTCTTGCTGACCTGGGCTGCGCTGGTCGTCGTTGTGCTTTTTCTGGTAGCCGTCTCCCTAGTTGTGCTCAAGGTGCAGGGTCGCCGCCATGGCTAGTGTGTCGCCCGAGACTATATACGTGTCTGAAGTACTCGTTGGTTCGCGTTCGGTAGAACTGAAGGGTTTACTCACTTCATCTGCCATACGGCAATTCATGGTCAGTTCTCGAATGCGTGGCGATGATCTGCTAGTCCGAGTTCGCGGATCGATCTTCTTTGGACGGCCCGGTATGCATGCGCGACTGCCGTTGCCGCCAGGCGCCAACCTGGCGAGAGTCGTCTTGGTAGCTGAATGGAACCAGTCCGGGCGAGTGATCTGGGAACGGACGAAGTGAACACTGACGCTTGAGCATAGGCGTGAGCAGTTTTACCGTGAGCAGTTTTACTCTGCGGGCTGTGGCTTATCGTAGCGGTAGCAGGTTCTGTGTAGATGGTACTGGGATTTACTGGCACACTGTGCTGACTACTTGGCGTTGGGAGAAGCGGGATTAGCCGCCCTCTGGGGCCGACTGTGTGCAGTAGACACAATCACTGGTCGTGCAGCTTGCGCAACCAATCGGGATCGTCGTCTGGGGCCATCGGCTGCTGCCGGGGTCTCGGGGGTTGCTTGGTGGGACGCCCGAAGAACAGCCAGGCGATTGAGCCGACTCCCGGCAATGCGATCACCGCGACCGCCCACAGCCAGCGCGGGGCAACGCGGACCCGCTGCGAATCCGACTGCGCCACCTCGACGACGCAATAAATCATCAACAGTCCCAGAATAATCAGCGGCAACACCCGACCCATGACAGCTATTCTAGATCAGTGCAGCTAGAAACTGTTCATGGGGCCAAGGTATTGCCCAGTTTGCGGCGTGCGCTGGCCGGAAAAACAGTGATCGGCCTGCTTCCCGAGCATGATTCGCAGCGCTATCTGGCCGCGCTCCAGCCTGAAATCCCTTTGGAGCACCCGGACACTGCCGTGATCGTTCCCACGTCTGGCTCCACTGGCGCTCCCAAAGCGGTGCTGCTCTCGGCTGCCGCCATTGAGTCCGCCGTCACAGCTGCCCACGCCAGATTGGGCGGGGCGGGAAGCTGGGTCTGTGCGCTGCCGACCCATCACGTCGCCGGATTGATGACGTTGGCGCGGGGGATCATCGGGGGGAGCGGGGTCCGATTCTGCCGCGCGGACCTGGCCGATCTGCCCGCTCCGGCCAGCCGCTGCTACCTGTCGGTCGTTCCGGCGCAATTGCACCGCGCCCTTGCCGACCAGGCGCTGCTGGGAAGGCTGCGGCGCTACCAGGCGATCCTGGTCGGCGGCCAGGCGACTCCGCCATCCCTGCTCGACGCCGCTGCCAAGGCAGGGCTTCGGCTGGTGACGACGTACGGGATGAGCGAGACCTGCGGCGGCTGCGTCTACGACCAGCTTCCGCTGGAAAAGGTGTCGGTGCAGATCGAGGCGGAGCGGGGCCGCATCGTTTTGAGCGGGCCAATGGCTTTCTTGGGCTATAGGCTGCAACCCGAGTGGACCCAAGAGGTCTTGCGCGGCCAATCCGTGCGCACCCCGGATCGCGGCGAGTGGGACCAGGGCCGGTTGCGGGTGCTGGGCAGGCTGGACGATGTGGTGGTCAGCGGGGGAGTGAATGTCGATCTGGCCGAAGTGCAACGCCGTTGCGACGAGCTTTGGGGAGTTGGCGAGGACCAGCGGGTCTTGGTGTTCGACGTTCCGGATCAGCGCTGGGGAAGCAAAATAGTCGCTGTCACCCGCAGTGGCCTCAACTACCCCGAACTGCGCGGCGCGCTGGCGCGGTTCCTCGGCCCGGCGGCTATTCCCAAGCAATTGCGGCCGCTGGTTGGCGCTCATGGTGCGCCGCCTGGCAAAATCAATCGCACCGCCCTGCGCATGGCGTGGGCAGACGCTATGGAAGGTGACGATGGCGACTCTGGCTGAATGGATTGAGGGGACCCGACCCCGCACACTTCCAGCGGCGATCTCCCCGGTGGTGGCTGGCAGCGGCATCGCCTGGCACGAGCATTCCTTTGACTGGCTGCTCGCCCTGTTGGCGCTCACCGTCAGCCTGGCCATCCAGATCGGCTCAAACCTCGCCAACGACTATTCCGACGGCATCAGGGGCACCGACGCCGACCGGGTGGGTCCGATGCGCCTGGTTGGCTCCGGCGCCACGAGCGCGCGCAGCGTGCTCATCGCCGGGCTGGCCTGCTGGGCGTTGGCCGCCGGCGCCGGATTGTTGATCGTTTGGCTCACCGGCGTCTGGTGGCTGACGGCAGTCGGGGCCGCCTGCATTCTGGCCGCCTGGGGCTACACCGGCGGCAAACACCCCTACGGCTACCTCGGCCTGGGGGAAGTATTCGTATTCGTCTTCTACGGCCTGGTGGCTGTGGGCGGGACCGTCTTCATCCAAGTCGGCCAGATTCCGGCCTCCGCCTGGTGCGCGGCTGTCGCCACCGGGGCTTTGGCTTGCGCGATCTTGGTCGCCAACAATCTGCGCGACTTGGAGGGCGACCGCAAAGTCGGCAAACTCACCCTGGCCACCCGGCTGGGCGACAACGGCACCCGGCTGTTCTTCATCGGCACCTTGGCAGTCGCCGCGCTCGGGGTGGTGGCCGCCGCCTGGACCAGCTCTTGGTGGGCGTTGCTCGGTCTGGTCATGGTGCTCTCGCTCATCGGCCCAGTCCAAGAGGTGTTCAAGGGCAGTGTTGGCCGCGATTTGATCCCGGTGCTGAAACAGACCGGACTGGCGGAATTCGCCTGTGCCGCTGGTCTGTTCATCGGCCTGGTCATCGCCAACTGACCGGGCAAATGAAATGGAACCCCGCCGCACTCTTCCGCCCGACTGGCGCCCAGCAGAGCGCCTAGTTTTTTCACTGCCGCTGCGCACGCGGTTCAGGGGCATCGACGTGCGCGAGGGAATGTTGGTCAAGGGTCCGGCTGGTTGGGCGGAATGGAGCCCTTTCAACGAATACGCCCGCGCGGAGGCCGACCTCTGGTGGCAGGCGAGCCTGGAAGCGGCGCTGATCGGATTCCCAGCGCCGGTGCGGGACCGGGTGCCGGTGAACGTCACCGTGCCAGCGGTCGGCCCGCAGGCGGCTTGGCAGTTAACGGCGTCGTCTGGCTGCCGGACCGCGAAAGTCAAAGTCGCTGAGCGCGGGCAGCAATTCGCCGACGACCTGGCAAGGGTCGAGGCGGTGCGGGACGCGCTCGGACCTTCCGGGAAATTGCGCGTGGACGTCAACGGGCGCTGGAGCGTGGACGAGGCGTTCGCGCGGCTGCGCGAATTGTCCCGTTTCGAGCTGGAATACGCCGAGCAGCCCTGCGCCGAGATCGAAGAGTTGGCCGGGCTGCGCCGCCTGCTGGCCCGAGCCGGGGTGGCTGTCCCGATAGCCGCCGACGAGTCCATCCGGCGCAGTGGCGATCCGGAACGGGTGGTGGCGGCGGGCGCGGCAGACATCGCGGTGCTCAAAGTCCAACCGCTGGGCGGGGTCCGGCGCTGCCTGGAACTGGCCGAGCGGCTGGGACTGCCCGTCGTGGTCTCATCCGCGCTGGAATCGTCCATCGGTTTACGCGCTGGGCTGGCACTGGCCGCCGCCCTGCCGGAATTGCGCTACGCCTGCGGCCTCAACACCGCCGCGCTGCTGGCCAAGGACGTGGTGGCCGATCCGCTGCTCGCGGTGGACGGCGAAATCAGCCTTCGCGGCCTGGAAATGACTCCGGCAGCAGATTGGGCCGCCCCGCCCGAACGGGC
>JAIRXX010000220.1 GCA_031268065.1 Propionibacteriaceae bacterium | reverse complement strand
TCCAAGCCGCCGTCTTGGCGTAGTAGGCGTCCACGCGGTTCTGGGCGTCGATGTAAGACTGGTAGTCGGCCAGCGCCAAATATGGGTCTGAGTAGAGCAGGTTGGACACCAGCGGCTCGAATACGTCACGGTCGCCGTCCGAGAAAGCTCCAGAGGCGATCATGCTCAGCGTGGCCCGCAATTGCTGATTGGCCTCGTAGTATTCGTGCGGCACGTACCCACGAGCCTGCAAATCCTCTACCTGCGGCTCGCGCAGGCCGAAGAGGAAGAAATGGTCATCCCCCACCAAACGGTGAATCTCCACATTCGCGCCGTCATCGGTGCCGATGGTCAACGCGCCGTTGAGGGCGAATTTCATATTCCCGGTGCCCGATGCCTCTTTGCCCGCCAGTGAAATCTGCTCGGAGAGGTCGGCAGCCGGAATCAGGCGCTCGGCCAGGGTGACGTTGTAGTTGGCCGGGAAAGCGACGAACAGCCTGCCTTGCACCCGTGGGTCGTTGTTGATCGTCTTGGCCACGCAGTTGATCAGGTAGATGGTCACTTTGGCGATCTTGTAGCCAGGCGCCGCCTTCGCGCCGAAGATGAAGGTGCGCGGGGTTATCTCCTCGGGGCGGACCTTGCCGGAGACGATCTGCTCGTAGAGGGTGACGATGTGCAGCAATTTGAGCGTCTGGCGCTTGTACTCGTGCAGCCGTTTCACCATCACGTCGATAAGCTGCCCCTGCGGCAAGACGATCCCGTCGCGCCGCTTCAGCACCTTCGCCAGCCGACACTTATTCTGCTCTTTGACCTTGGTGAACGCCTCCACGAATTCCGGGTCTTCAGCGAATGGCTCCAACTCTGCCAAACGTTCCAGGTCGGTCAGCCAGCCGACGCCGATGGCCTCGGTGATCAGCATGGACAGCGATTTGTTGGCGATCCGGATGAAACGCCTCGGGGTGACGCCGTTGGTGACGTTGATGAATTTGTCCGGCCAATATTCGGAGAAGTCGGGAAGCACTTTGTCGCGCAGCAATTGCGAGTGCAATTGGGCCACCCCGTTGACTTTTGCGCTGGCAACTGTCGCCAAATAGGCCATCCGAACCGAGCGGAATGGGAATTCCCCGATGATCGACATGTTGCGGACGCGCAATTCGTCGGTCGGGTAGGCCTGGCGCACCTCGTCCAAGAATTCGTCGTTGATGCGGTAGATGATTTCCAAATGCCTAGGCAACAGCCTTCCGAGCAAATCGGTCGGCCACACCTCCAGCGCTTCCGGCAGCAAAGTGTGGCAGGTGTAGGCGAAACAGCGCCGGGTGGTGTTCCAGGCATCCTCCCATTCCCACTTCTGCTCATCCACCAAGATTCGCATCAGTTCTGGGATGGCGATCACCGGGTGAGTGTCGTTCAACTGGAACATCACCCGATCGGGCAGGTTGTGCAGATCGCCCTCGTCGCTGAGGATTTGGTTGGTGAAGTCGCGCAGCGAGCAAGCCACGAAGAAGTACTGCTGCTGGAGCCGCAATTCTTTGCCCTGCGGCGTCGAATCCTCCGGGTAGAGCACCTTGGTGATGTTCTCGGCGAAAGTCTGCGCCCTGGCCGCCGCCACGTAGTCGCCGGCGTTGAAGACGTTCAGGTCGAAGGCGTTGGTGGCTTTGGCGCTCCACAGCCGCAGGGTGTTCACCCTTCCGTTCAAATAGCCGGGGACCATGTAGTTGTACGGCACGCCGAGCACATTCCAACTCGGCATCCAACGGGTCCGTTGCACGCCTTTGTCGCTGTAGGTCTCAGTGTGGCCGCCGAAATTCACCTGTACCGCTTCTTCCGGGTGCGGGAATTCCCAGGGACAGCCCAGCGACAGCCAGGTGTCGGGCTGCTCGACCTGCTTGCCGTCAACGAAGGTTTGCTTGAAGATGCCGTATTCGTAGCGGATGCCGTAGCCGATACAGGGCACGCTCATGGTGGCCAGCGAGTCGATGAAGCAGGCGGCCAGACGGCCCAGGCCGCCGTTGCCCAGCCCCGGTTCCACCTCTTGGGCGCGGAGCTGTTCCAAATCCAGGCCGCAGCTTGCCAGCGCCTCCGACGCGATGTCTTTCAGCCCGGTGGAGAGCAGGGCGTTGTTCAACTGGTGTCCGAGCAGGTACTCCGCCGAGAGGTAGGCGACGGTCTTCGCCTTGGTGGTGCGTGCCTTCCGGGTGGTCTCCAGCCAGCGGGCCATCAGATAGTGGCGGACGGTGCGGGCCAGGGCCAAGTACTGGTCGTTGACGCTGGAACGCAGCAGCGGCACGCCTTGCCCGGTGTTCAGCTCATGCAGGAACTCGCGGACGAAGCCATCCACCGAATGCGGAGGCGAGGCCACCGGGGCAAGGGCGATGGGATGGGTTGGGCGGAACATCGGCCCCAAATTCTGATGGTTCGTGTTCGGCGTCTCGTCCGAAACGGGCGGCGCGTCAACAGGAAACGGTTCCAGATGCTCGTACTCAGTCACCTAGGAAACGGTACATGATGGCGCGATGTTGTCCTATACCGGATCAAATGCTGTGCCTTGTCAGTCTTGGAGATTCCTTCTGCATTGCGCCGCGCCGCCTCCAGCGCCCGCTCCACCGCCGCCAACGGCCCGGCGCCGTCGCCGCGCAGGTAGAAGTGCCTGCCGGGGAATTCGGACTGGGAGAAGGCGCCGGTGGTCCGCGAACGCCAGGCACGCAATTCTGCTGGGTTGACAGCTGGGTCGTCGGTTCCGGCCAGGGTGAGGATTGGGGTTGCGCCGAGTGGGCGCTGGCTCAGCCGGTGGCCGGACATCATGTCTAGGTCGGCGCTGACTATGCGGACTGCGAAATCGGCCAATTCGGGGTACGCGGCGACTTTCTCGAATTCCGGGTCGAGTTGGAGGAGTTGGGTCAAAAGTTGGCCGCTGCCAGCCGGATCGCCGCTGCGCGCGGTAAGCAGCCGTGGCTCGACCTGCGGGGCCAGCGCGGACACCACCAGCAATTCAGGCTGAACTCCGCGATCAGCCAATTGCAGGGCCGTCTCAAAGGCGACCAGCGCGCCCATCGAATGTCCGAGCACCACCAACGACCCGGCCCGGACCGTCTCCAGCGCGGCGGCGCTTATTTCCCGCGCCAATTCCAGCAGCGTCGCCGCAGGGCGCTGTCCGATCCGGTCTTCGCGGCCAGGGTATTGGGCGGCGAGTATCCGGCAAGAGGGGTGCAGCGAAGTGCGCCAAGTCCCAAAAAAGCTTGCCGCGCCGCCCGCGTGGGGGCAGCAGAGCAGCGTGACCCCAGCCAGCCGCCCCGCCCCGCCAGCGGTTCCCCAGTAGTGGCGCAGCACGCTCACAACGCCTCCAACGGCAATGGGATCGGGTTGGAGGCCAATGGGATCGGGTCGGAAACCGCCTCCGGTACGATTGCGCACCGGCTTGCCCCCAGCACCGCGACTGCGGCCACATAGCCTGGCGCGCGCGGGGCGAAGTCAACCACCGCAACCGGACCGGAGCAGAAGGGGTCCAATTCGGCTGGCCAGCTGCGCAGCACCGCACCGGCAGCTCCGGCGTCTGGAGCCGCATCGCTGAATTCCAACCCCCGTGGCGGGACCGCCAACCCGAGGCCGGTGGCTTTGAGCACCGCCTCCTTGCGGACCCAGGCCCGCAACCGGGCGCCGTCCGCGCATTCCGTGCTGAGCACAGCCAACGATTCGCGCTCGTGATCGCTGAGCGCCACCTGGTCGAAGGCTTCCCGGTCAGCGCCACTCCAGCCCTTTGCCAGCGCCAGCGCTTCCAGGTCTATCCCGACCAGGGCATGGGAGCAGGCCGCCACCAGCACCGCCCGGTCGGAATGCGCGGCGGAGAGCGACATCCCCGCCACCCGCCGTCCATCCCCGTCCAGCGGCACCGGTTGGCCGTGGTCTCCCAACTTGCCGCAGCGTCGGCAGAACCGCCCGACTCCGCCGCCTGCCGCCTGCCGCAGCAGCCCAGACGATACGGTGGACCTGTCGCGGTCCGCCGCCTGGCGATAGCGCCCAGCCCGCGCTTTCTCAGCGGGTGTCAGCGCCTGGCGGAAGCGCCCAGCGTCAGCGACTTGCGCTTCAAGCAGGCGAACTGTTGGCGTTGTCATGCCAGCGGCCCGGTGTCGAAAAGCGCGGCCAAGATGCGGGCCAAATTACCCGGCTCCACCATCTGGGGATGGGTGCAATCGATCCGGTGGCGGATCACGGCGGAACAACCCACCTCGCGCCAGCCGTCCACGCTGAGGCCGGTCTCCGAGCGGGGCGCGGCGGCCTCGAAGACGTGCATCGGGTGGTCGTAGGGCTTGGGCTGGTGTATCCGCGAGGCGTTGGGGACCGCCCCGGCGACGGCCATCATCGCCGCCAACGTGTCCAGGTCGAATGCCCCCACCGCGCTGCCAGCGGCACGCAGGCAAGATCGCAGTTCTCCAACTGGTGGCCCGTCGCCCGAACTCGTCCGGGTGGCTTCGATCTCGGCTGGGTCCAGGCCGGCCAGCAGCAGCAATCCTTGCCAAGGCGCGATGTCCATGCCTGGGGGCATCGCCCGCCATTGGTGCGGGGGATAGGCGTCCAGCAGCGCCAGCCCGGCGACCCGTTCCGGATGGACAGCCGCCATTTCTTGGGCGACCACGCCGCCAAAAGACCAACCTGCCAGGCGGATGCCAGCCTCCCGGCCTGCTGGGAGGATCCCGGCCTCGGCCAGCGCCGACCAGTGCCGGACGGCCAGCTCAGCCACCGTGAGGTTGGCTGAGGCTGGATCGGCCAGGCCGGGATGGTTCAGCCCGACTGCGGACACCGCCGCCGGTACGAAGGGGTTGGCCCGCGCGTAAACCCAGCTCAGTCCGCCCGCCGGGTGGACCCAGACCAAGCTGTTCCGCGCCGCCGGACCGCCGCGCAGCCAGGTGAGTCCGGCAGGCGGTCCGGCGACGGCGGTGCCGCTGCCCAGCGCCGCCGCCAGCCGCGCGGGGCTGGGATGGGCGTAGACCGTGGTGATAGGGACGTCTTCGCCCAGCAAGCCGTGCAGGCGGCCCACCAATCTGGCGACATCGAGGGAATTGGCGCCCGCGTCGAAGAAGCTCGCCTGGTTGCCCAGCGCACCGGTCTCCAACACCTCTGCCATAGCGCGGGCGATCAACTCCTCGACCGGAGATTTGGGCGCTGTTGCGGGCCGGGCACCGCCCAGGGGTTGGCTGTCGGCCTTCGCCCGGCTGGGCTTGGGCAGCCGCGACCGGTCCAGCTTTCCATTGACAGTGACGGGCCAATCGTCCACCGCTACCAGCTGGGCGGGCACCAACGCCGCAGCGATACGCTCTCCAGCCGCAGCCCGCAACGCCGCCTCGTCGAAAGCGGCGCCGGACGCCATTCGGACGTAGCCGACCAGCGTGCCGCCGCCATCGGCGCTGTGGACCGCCACTGCCGAGTCCACTTGGGGCGCGGCAGCCAAAGCCGCCTCGATCTCGCCCAACTCGACCCGCTGCCCGTTGATCTTGAGCTGCCCGTCTCGCCTGCCGCAGTATTCGACCGCGCCATCTGCCCGCCACCGCGCCAGATCGCCGGTGCGGTAGCCGCGCCGAGCCTGCCCCGATCTGCCATCGGCGATGAAGGCCTTGGCGGTGGCCTCGGGATTGTCGAGATAGCCCAAGCCGATCTGGACGCCTCCGAGCAGCAATTCGCCCATCGCGCCTTGGGGGAGCAGCCGTCCCAGCGGGTCCACCACCTGAAGCTGGGTGTTCCAGACTGGCCTTCCAATCGGTATCGGGTCTTGCTGGATGCCCCGGCAGTGCCACCAGGTGACATCGATGGCGGCCTCAGTGGGTCCGTAAAGGTTTTCGATGGCTGTCTTCGGCCATGCCGTCTGCGCCCGGTTGGCCAATTCGGCGTCCAATGCCTCCCCCGAGCAGACGACGCGGCGCAGCACCGAGGCCAACGCGGCGGCCCGAGGATGGCCAAGCAGCGCCCGCAGCATGGACGGGACGAAGTGGATGACTTCCACCTGTTGTGCCAGGCAGTAATCGATGAGGTAGCCGGGGTCACGATGCCCTCCGGGCGCCGCCACGATCAAATGCGCCCCGACTAGGAATGGCCAGACCAACTCCCACACCGAGACGTCAAAGCCGATGGGTGTTTTCTGCGCGACCCTGCTGCCAGGGCCGATTGGAAAGGCGTCTTGCATCCAGGCCAGCCGGTTGGTGATGGCCTGATGCGGGATAACCGCGCCTTTCGGCTCGCCAGTGGACCCCGAGGTGAATAAAACATACGCCGGGTCCAGCGGGTCCAACGCCGGGACCGGCCAATCCGACACCGGCGCGGCAGCGGACCGCGCCTCGGCTGGCTCCGGTTCGAGTTGGATGGTGGGAGCCAAGGCGAAGCCTTGGCCACCGCAGGTGGTGAGGACCGCCGCCGGGTTGGCCCGCCTTACCATCTGGGCCAGGCGGGCTGGCGGCTGGTCTGGGTCCAGCGGAAAGTAGACCGCTCCGCTGCGCAGCACCGCCAGCACGGCGGCGATGAGTTCAAAACTGCGCTCGACGCACACTCCGACTATTTCTCCGGGGCGGACCCCGGCAGCGGCCAGCCTTGCTTCGATTCCGGCCACCGCCGCGCCCAGCCGGGCGTAATTCCACCTCGTGCCAGCGAAGGTCACCGCTGGCGCCTCCGGCTCGGCGGTCAGGCCTTCGGTCAGCCATTGGCTGAGGTTCTGCTGCGGCACGCCCACTGTCGGCCCAGCCAAGCATTCGGCCCCCTCGCGCTCCTCAGCCAGCGTGGTTAGCGGCAATTCGGCAATGCCGATCCGCTGCGCCGGTTCCGCGTCCGGCCTGGCCACGTACACCTGGTCCGACCGCGACTTGCGGCCCGGACCACCTGGATTGGCGGCGCTTGCTGTGGATACCAGCCGGAACCTCCGCTCCAACCTGGCCGCGTGGCGGGCCAATTCGGCCTCGTCGCAGCGGGAGGCCTCAACCTCCAAGTATCCGGCGAGGCGGCCTGCCGCCGGAAAGACGGTCAATTCCAGATTCCGGACGGGTCCGGCAGCGAGGAACCGCACGCTGGCCGGGATTCCGGCGAAGGCTAGGCGCTGGGTGAAAGGTTTGAGGTTGAGGATCGGCAGACCGAGCGGCGAGTGTGTCGGCGGCAGCCACTCGCTGCGATAGCGCCGGTGTTTTGCCAGCGTGGCCAATTCGGCGCCACAGGCGGTGGCGAGGCCAGCCAGGTCGAGGTCGGGTGCGTCAGGCGCGGCAAAAGGCAGGATGTCTACGGCGGTGCCGACGAATGCGGCCGCCCCCGGATCGTCGCGGCCCATGCTCGCCATCCCTATCGGACGCCCTGGCGTTCCGCCGACGGCATTCGCGTAATCAGCGAAGATCACCGGCGCCAACTGCGCCCAGCTGACTCCGCGCTCGGCGGCCCATGCCGTCCAGCCTTCCAACGCGCCGAAATCGACCGCTGTCCGCAACGGCGGACCCGCAGGACGCCAAGCCTCGGCGGACATGGGATGTTCAGCTGCCCATTTGGCCCAATAGTCGCGGTCCGCCGCCCGCGCTGGCCCGTGGCGGTAATCCGCCTCGGCGGCGAGCCGCTGGTCCAAAGTGTGCGGCGGTGCTGGCGGCAGCGGTCGGCCTTGGGCCAGCGCCGAGTAGGCTGAGGCGACAAATTTCTCCAAGATGGCGAAGGCGGCGGCGTCGGCGAGGATGTGGTGAATTTGGACGAACCAAGTCCAGGCGTCTGCTGACCTGCGGACGAGCAGGTGGCGGACCATGCCTTCGCCGGTGGCCGGATCGACCGGAAGCCCGCGCCTGGCGGCGGCTAGGGCCAGCGCCGCGCTGGATGGGTCGGCATGGCCGGACAGGTCGATGTGTTCCACCGCTGTCTGCGGGCGTCCGGGAAGGCGCTGGTGCGGCTCGCCGTCGCCGCCCTCGCCAAATACCGCCCCGAGTTGCGGGAGGCTGGCATGCGCGGCGGCGATGGCTGCGGCGAAGCAGTCGCGGTCGATTGGCCCGGACAGGTCCACCTGCTCCAGACAGCGGTACGCCGTTGATTCCGGATTCCGCAATTGGGCGAACCAGACGCCCTGCTGGGCGAGGGTGAGCGGTCTTGGCCCCAATGCCTGATCGCCAGCGGTTGGCCGCGCGTCGGATTGGAGCAGGGCTGTCGCGGCTTGGCTCATGGGCGGGTTTCGTCGGTTCCGTTCTGGATCGCCGCATTGGCCAGTCCGAGCGCCGTCGGAGCGGCCAGCGCGTCCAGGAAGGAGATTTCCACGCCGTCGGCCCGCCACCGCTCGATGAGGACCATGAGCCGGATTGAGTCGAGGCCCACCCCAGTCAAATCTTCGGTGATGTCGAAGTCCGAGTAGCCGAGGGTTTCAGCGATGTCGCGGCGCAGGCGTTCGGCAAGTTCAATCTGATTCATTGTGCCTCCTTAGGCGAATTGGGCGCTGAGCGTGGCGCGTAGCTCTTGGCGGGCCGTTTTGCCGACCCCGACCTGGGGATAGCCGGTGACGAATTCGATCCGGTCGAGGACTTTGTATCCGGCCAGCCCCTGCTGCCGCAGATGGGCGGCCAGCTCCCGCCCGGTCACCGGGGTGCTGGCGGTGGTTGACCGGATGACCACCGCGCAGACGCGCTCCCCCAGGTAGGCGTCGGGCAGGCCGAGCACTACGGCGTCGTATACGCCGGGGTGCCGGAGCAGGTAGTCCTCAAGCTCGTCCGGGGCGATCTTCTCCCCGCCCCGGTTGATTTGGTCTTTGACCCGGCCCGTGACGCAGATTCCGCCGTCGGCCCGCATCCGCACCAGGTCGCCGGTGCGGTAGAACCCGTCTGCGGTGAAGCAGGCTTGCCCTGATGAATCGGCCCGGTAGTAGCCGCGTATCGTGTACGGCCCGCGCACTTGCAACTCGCCCTCGCCAGCGGTGGGCTGGCCAGCCGAATCCACCGTGCGCAATTCGTCGGCAGGGCTGACTGGCCGCCCCTGGGTGTTGATGACGGTTTCAGCCGGGTCACCGGCGCGGGTGCAGGCGATCATGCCTTCAGCCATGCCGAACATCTGCTGCAATCTGCAGCCCAATTCTGGTTCTACGCGCTCAGCCAGGGCGGGCGGACAGGTCGCGCCGCCGATTTGCAGCAGCCGCAGCGTTTCCAGCGAGCCATCTCGGCTGGCGGCGGCCAGCCAGGTCAGCGCTACCGGTGGCACCAGTGAAGTCAGCGTGGCGCGTTCCCGTTTGATCGCCCTAAAGCAGTCGCCGGGGCTGGGGGACGGCGAGAACACCACTGGGATGCCTGCGGCCAGGCAGCCCAGCACTCCGGGGGAGATGAGCGCGAAATTGTGGGCGGCTGGCAGGGCGGCAAGGTAGCAGTCGTCTTCGGTTAGGTCGCAGGCTTCCACGCAGGCGCGTCCGGCGTAGAGGTAGTCGTCGTGGGTGCGCGGGATGAGTTTCGGCACTCCGGTGGACCCGGTGGAGCATTGCAGCAGGGCTAGTCCGGACGGGTCTGGCTCCGGCAGGGCGCGGAGGCTGGCGTCCAGGCTGGAGATGGGGATGAGGCCTGGCAACCTTGCCGCCCCGAGACTGATCCGAAGTTGCCCGCCTGGCAGTGCCGCCGCCATCGCCGGATAGTCGAATAGCGCGTCGGCGGCGGGGACGATGTGCGCGGCAGCCCCGGTCTGGGCGAGGAAGGCGGCAACCTCCCGCTCGCGGTGGGCTGGCAGTGCGGCCACTGGGACGGTCCCGGCGAGCCAAAGCGCTGCCATCGTGATCGCAAATTCGACCGAATTGGGTAATTGCGGGACCACCACATCCCCTGGGCGCAGGCCGAGTTCGGCAAATCCCGCTGCCCTGCGTTCGGCGGCGTCGATGAATTCGGCGAAGGTGAGGCGCAGTTCGGGATCGGCGATGGCCAACTTTCCCGGATTGGCGTCGGCGGCGCGGCGCAGCGCCTGGCCGATGGTTTCGCCGCGCCAAAACCCCTGTTCCCGATAGCTGCTGGCCGTTTCAGGCGGCCATTGGACCAGCTGCGGCCCGCGCTGGGCTGAGCTGTTTTCTGCGGCGATTGGCACAGTTGCTACCGGTCCTTTCACACAGGAGCGAGCTTGACAGCGAAGCTCATAATTAAGTTAGGTTAGGCTATCATAAATTACAGCAGATGTGAGTGGCTGCATTCGCCCCTGGGCTTGGCCACAGGGCAGCAAGACGGCGTCGGTGGGAAGCGGCGGCGTCGGTGATACGCCGCGCTCTCGGCGCTGCGATAGAGGAGGACTATGACCAAGGCCGGTGTTCCAGCAGAGCTTCGCCATCCCGCCGCAGAGTTGCGGGCGGGGGCCGCCGCGCCGCGCAGCCCCCAGCGCCTGCCCTGGGCGGTGATCGCCATCTGCGGAACTGCCATCGCATTCGACGGCTACGACCTGGTGGTCTACGGCGCGACTCTGCTGAGCCTGCGCGCCGAGTGGGGGATGAGCGCCGCCCAAGCCGGGATGCTCGGCTCGCTGCCGCTGCTGGGCATGTTGCTCGGTTCGATGTTGGCCGGTGCTGCGGCTGACCGTTGGGGCAGGCGCCGGGTCTTCGTGGGCGCGGTTGCCTGGTTTTCCGTCTTCACCGTTGCCTGTGCGCTGGCGGCAGGCCCAACGGCCTTCGCCGGGTTGCGGCTGCTCGCCGGGCTGGGCCTGGGCGGTGTGCTCCCGGTGGCAGCTGCCTTGACTATGGAATCGGCTCCACCCGGAAGGGCGAATCTCGCCTACGTGATCATGCAGTCCGGCTATCCAGCCGGTGGGATCGCCGCGTCGTTGCTGGCGTTGGTCCAATTGCCCGCCTACGGCTGGCGGGTGATGTACGCCGTCGCCGCGGCGCCGCTGCTCGTCATCGTTCCGCTGGCATTTCGCTGTCTGCCCAGCGGCGGTGCTGGGCGCGGCGAAAGCGAAGCGGGCGGTGCCGCCTCGGTGCGGAAGCTATTGTCTGGTGGCCTGCGCCGCCACACGTTGGTCTTCTGGGGGATGAGCCTGGCGTCGTTGCTCTTCGTCTATGGGATGAACACTTGGCTGCCCAGCCTGATGGTAGCCGCTGGGCACACGCTCAGTTCGGGCCTCGGTTTTCTCGCCGCGTTCAACGCGGGGGCGATCCTCGGCGGGCTGTGCGGGGGCTGGGCGGCTGACCGCTGGGGGTCCAGGCGAGTTGTCGCCGTGTCTTTCCTCTGCGGCGCGGCGGCGGTTGGCGTCCTCGCCGGTGTCGCTGACGAAGGGGTCATGTTGTCGGCTGTCGCCTTGGCTGGCTACGGCGCGGTGGGCACCCAGACCCTGATCAACGGCTGGGTCACCCGTTTTTATCCGGATCGGGTGCGGGCCACCGGGATCGGCTGGTCGCTGGGGATTGGCCGGTTTGGCGGCATTGCCGGACCGTTCGCGGTGGGCGTCATCGAGCAGGCCAGCGGAACCGCCGCAGCGGCCTTTGCGCTGTTTGCAGCCGTCGCCCTCGGCGGCGCGGCGCTCAGCTTTCTAGCTCGTCCAGCCAGGGGGGATCGGCACCGGGTCGGGAACAAGTGATGTCGGCGATCCGGGAGGCCATCGCCAGCACAGCTTTGAGGGTTTCGGCGTCGATGGCGGCGAGTTC
>JAIRXX010000208.1 GCA_031268065.1 Propionibacteriaceae bacterium | reverse complement strand
GCATTTGTTCGGGGACGAAAAGATAAGCCTCTCCGGAGCTTTCCAAGTCGAATAATTCTTCGCGGGTGCTGTTGTAATTCTTCCAACGCCCGTTGACCGCCTCGGCCACCGCTGGGAATTTGCGGAACCAGGCTTGGAAAGCCCAGGGCCATTTATTCGGCTCCTTGCGATACCCCCGCTCTTGGCTCATCACCACGAAAAAGCGGGTAAATCCAGCCGCGCGGGCCGCGTCGATGGCGAAACCGCCGCACGGCCCGAGCGCGCCGTCCACGTAGGTGTACCCGTCAATCTCCACCGGGGGCATCAGGACCGGCATCGTGGAGGAGGCCCGCACCCGGCGCATCAACGTCGGCAGCGTGGCCAAATCCCGCTGGTCCCAATAGACGCTCTTCCCGGTCTCGCATTGAAAGGCGCCGATCCGGCGCTGGGCCGGGTTGGCGGCGAAGGTGGCGAAGTCGAAAGGCAGCGCTTGGTCTGGCCCACCAGTCTGCTCATAGATGTAATGGGCGTTGAACAAGCCTTTGCCGCGCAGGAAGGTCCAGACGCTGCCAAAGTTGGGATCGGCGGCGAATTCCACGAAGGAGCGCTTCGCCCGCCGGGCGTCCCGAGACAGATAGTTGGCCGTGCAGCTCGAACCGGCTGAGATGCCAGCCACGAAATCGAAATACACGCCTTGCTCCAGCAGCGTCGTCACCACCCCGGCGGAGTGGGCGACCCGCATCCCGCCGCCCTCGAAGATCAGGGCGGTATCAGTCACATTGCTACCCAAGGGGCCATGCTCGTCCACCGGCTCAGATTAGCAATATCCAACACCGCCTTGGGACACGTCTCCACTCAGCGGATGGATAACACCCGACTCCGCTTCAGCGGCACACCAGCCACCGGGCTGTCAGCAACTGGCAGACGGCTCATCAAACGCCACCTGCCCACTAGCCCACGGAAACAAGAACGCCTGCTGGCAGACTTGGCGGGCTTCAGGCGAACTGGTCGCGCTGGGCCAAGTCGGACAGGATTTTGGCGTGCATCTCCTCGTCTATGCGGTACTTCCAACGGTGCAGGAAGAAACTAGCCAAGATCAGCGCCAGCGGGAGCAGCAGCATGACCGACTTCATGATGAGCAAGCCCTGCTCGGTCACATCGGCAGGGGTCTGGGCCTCGTTTATCCCGGAAACGATCAGGGTGACCGCCGCGATCTGCGCGGCCAACGCGGCGCCCACCTTGTTGATGAAGGGCTGCAGGGCGAAAGTCGTGGCGGTGTTGCGCCTGCCCAGTTTCCAGTGGCCATAGTCGATTGTGTCGGTGATGAAGGACAGCATCAGCACCGTCACGAAAGACTGCCCGACAAACAGCAGCAGCGAGGCCACCCCGATGACGATGATATCCATCGGGGCGAAGAAGAAGACCAGATAGCCCACGGTGATCAGGCTGATGGCCAGCTCAAAACAGCGCCGCCGGGTGAGCCGGCGCCGTATCAGCGGAAACACCAGGAAGCCGACCACCTGGCCGATGCCGAGCACCGCCCCAAACGGGGAATACATGCCCTCGTCGCCATAGGCGTATTTGAAGAAGTAGATGCCAAAGGTGGTGGTGGTCACATAGCCGGTCATGAAGAGCACCATCGCTATCGCGGTCCACAGCAGTTGGTCGTTCTTGACCACCACCGCGGCTATCTCGCGCAAAGTCACCTTCTCCTGCTCCACAACCAACCTCGGCTGGCGGGTGCCGATCAGGGTGACGCACTGCCCGAGCACCATCACCACGACGATGACCGCTGCGAAGAGCGTCCAAGCCGGTTTTACCCCGATGGCCGCGCCCAACGACGAGGTGACCGGCACCACCGCCACCACAACGGCGAACAGCCCGATGGTGGCGAAAATCTTCGCCAACGCGCCGAGCTGCTCCCGCGCCTTCTGGTCCAGGCTGAGCGCGGGCAGCAGCGACCAGTAGGGAATGTCGTTCATCGTCCAGCTCAGCCCCCAGAGCAGATAGCAGACGGTGAAGAAAGCGATGAAAGCGCCATCGGCCAGCCCCAGATCGGTGAACAGCAAGATGGTGAACCCCCCAGACGCCACCATGCCGACGAGAATCCAGGGTTTGTAGCTCCCCCAGCGCGAACGGGTGTTGTCCACTATCGAACCCATGACGATATCCATCACCGCGTCGAAGAGCCGCGCGACCAGGATCAACGACGCCACCCAGCCCAGCACCCAATCGGAGAGGTCCAGCGCCTCAGTGAGGTAGTAGATCAGATACATGCTGATCAAGGCGTAGACCATATCCCGGCCCAGGGTGCCCACCCCGAAAGTCCACTTGTTGCGCCGAAACTGCACCTGATCGTCCATGCCCAGCAATCTACTCCCAGGCCAACCCGGCGCGACAGCTGCAACGGCCATTTCCGCCACATCCCAAGCGCCCCAAACCACGCTGGCGCTGGACGCCTGCCAACACCGGACGTTCCGCAATCAGCGCCACAGCTTGCGCGAATGCCCCCACTGGTGGAAACGTTGCTGGATGTGAACTGGTTCAACGTGGTGTTCACCAGGGATATCCCCCCGGAAATGCGGCTGGCCGCTTTCTCCGGCCCGCACTTGGCCTGGGTGGCTGGCTGCGGGATCGTGCTGGCGCTGGCGTGCTGGCGGCTGGCCCGTATCGCCAAGGCTGACAGCGAACGAGCCTGGCGAATAGTCTTCAAACTGAGCATCGCCGCGCTGGGCGGCTACATCGTGCCAGTGGTAATCATGTGCAGCTTCGACTCCCAGTCAAAATGGCTGGACAACCTGCCGCTGCACGTCTGCTCGGCGGCGGCGTTCATGCTCCCGTTCGCAATCTGGAAACGCAGCCCGGTGCTGCTCAGCCTCGTCTACGGACTCTGCCTCCCAGCGGCGATCGTGGCCATCCTCACCCCCGAGGCCTTCTATCAGGAATTCTCCTATCTGGGCTTCTACTACCTGCTCTTCAACATCTCCCATTCGCTGATCGCCCTGGTCGGACTGGGCATCGTCGTCTCCGGGGGATTCCAGCCGCGCTGGCGCAACTACCCAGCGGTGATCGCCATCACGGCGGCGCTGATGGCGTTGGACTACCCGGTCAACAAGGCATTGGGCACCAACTACATGTTCGTCAACTGGCCCGAACCCGGCACCATCCTCGAACTCTTCGCTGAAATCGCCGGAAATCCCGGCTACGTATTCGTGCTGATCGGCTTCGGCGCCTTCGTTGTCGCCTTCATGTTCGCCCTCTATCCGCTGGCCGCCCGAGGGCGGCAACTGCTCTCCCGCAACAGCGCCGTTTGACCTGGCAGCTCATGGAATCCACGATGTGATACAAAACGGTCAGCCCGTGAGATTTTCCGACGGCTGAAGATGTTAACATTTATCTGAACTCCACCGGCGGAGGAAATATGCCAAGCACAGATACTGCCGAGCTACTGGAACGGTGGCTTGCAGAAGACACAGCCCTGCTACAAGAAGTCCAAGCTAATCCCACGATCTTAGAAATCGCCTCGGCGTTCACCGCTGGCGACGATCTCGACCAGGCGTTGACCGAGCGAATCTGGGGAATGTTGGAGCCAGACGACGCCGAAACGCGGCTGCTGATGCGTTTCCTGTGGAAGATTCCACTGGCCCGCAAACGGCTGCTGATCAGAGGCCTAGACGAGCACCTGTCCGAGCGCTACCCGCTCTTCGCCGGGCTGAGCCAAGGCTGGCCCGCGATCACCGGAGTGGAGCCGTACATCCGCCCAGTCGAAGAGCGCAACCGCGACTTTGAACTGGTCAACACCGGCTACCTGGGTTACCTGGGGCTGGGCTACTCCCTGCGCGAAGTGGAATTATTCGTCTGGGTGGAGACGATGCGCGACCGGCAGTGCGCAGACTCCTTCTGCCAATTCGGCAAGATTCCGCGCGGGCAAACCGAGCGGATCGGCGGCTGCCCGGTGCAGATCGAAATATCTTCGATGTTCAACCTGCTCGGCCAGGGCCGTTTCGCAGAGGCGCTGACCCTGCTGGAAGACTGCAACCCGCTGCCGAACGTCACTGGCCGGGTCTGCCCGCAAGAATTGCAATGCCAAGGCTCCTGCGTCCACAAGCACGCGATGTCCATCGGGCAAGTCGAGTGGTTCCTGCCCGAATGGGCGAAGCTCAAAGAGTTGGACCGCGCCGAGCAGGTGGGCGACCCCTGGAAGACCGCTGACAAGCCTCCCATCGCCGTGGTCGGTTCCGGCCCATCCGGGCTGATCACCGCGCACCTGCTGGCCAAAGCCGGTTTCCCGGTCACCGTCTTCGAGGCCTTTCACGCCCTGGGCGGGGTGCTCCGCTACGGCATACCGGAATTCCGGCTGCCCAACCGGCTGATAGACGATGTGGTGGCCAAGATCAAAGCCCTCGGGGGCCGGTTCGTAACCAGTTTCGTGGTGGGCAAGACGGCCACGCTGCAAGAATTGCGCGATGCGGGTTTCGCGGAGATTTTCGTCGGATCGGGAGCCGGGCTGCCGCGCTTCCTGAACGTGCCGGGCGAGCATCTGCTCAATGTGATGAGCGCGAACGAATTCCTCACCCGGGTCAACCTGATGCAGGCCCACCACGACACCCATGAGACGCCGTTGCCCGAAGTGGCCGGTAAGAATGTGATAGTCGTCGGCGGCGGCAACACGGCAATGGACGCCTCCCGCACCGCCCTGCGCCTGGGCGGGAATGTCACCATCGCCTACCGGCGCACGAAAGCGGAATTGCCCGCCCGCGTCGAGGAATTGGAGCATGCTCTCGAAGAGGGAGTGCAGCTGCGGGAATTGTGCTCCCCGGTCGAATTCATCGGCGGAGAGGGCAATTTCGTCAACACCGTCCGGCTGGAGCGGATGGAATTGGGCGAGGCCGACGCGAGTGGCCGCCGCTCCCCCACCCCGACCGGCGAATACGAGGATTTGCCAGCCGACCTGGTGATCATGGCGCTGGGCAATTCGGCCAACCCGATCATCAAAGACTCCGAGCAGCGGCTCGCGGTGTCCAGCCGGGGCGCCATCCAATTGGTAGCCGACACCCAGGAAACGTCGGTGCCGGGAATCTTCTCCGGCGGAGACGCCGCGCGGGGCGGCTCGACTGCCATCCGCGCTGCCGGGGACGGGCGCAGCGCGGCACAGCAGATCGCGGCAGCCGCTCCCGAGGCCGTCAAAGAGCAGGTGGCCAGCGCGCTGGCCTACACCGAGCTGGCTGGCGAACTCCCCGTGATCGTGGGCAAGCGGCAGCTCACACCGCAGATCGCGGAATTCATCGTGCGTTCCCCAGCCGTCGCCAAAGCGTCCCAGGCTGGCCAATTCGTCCGCGTGCTCACCGAGCCGAATGGGGAGCTGATCCCGCTGACGCTCGCCGACTGGGATGCCGAGGCCGGAACGATCTGCCTGGTCGTGCAGGACATGGGCGCCAGTTCCCACCGGATCAACCAAATGGAGGTCGGCCAGTCCTTCGCAGGCATCGCCGGACCGCTGGGCCGAGCTTCAGAACTGAAGAAATACCCCGGACAGCGAGTCGTCTTCACCGCTGGCGGGCTGGGTCTGCCCCCGGTCTATCCGATCCTGCGCGAGCACCTGCGCTTGGGCAATCAGGCCACCTTGATCAGCGGCTTCCGCAACAAGGATTTGCTCTTCTGGACTGAGCCGGACGGCTACGTCGAAAAGCTGCGGGCCGAATTCGGCGATTTGCTCGAAGTGATCTTCACCACCGACGACGGCAGCTTCGCGGTGAAGGGCTTCGTCACCACCCCGCTGGAGGAAATGCTGGAAGCCAACGTCCCCATTGCCGAAGTGGTCGCCATCGGCCCGCCGCTGATGATGCGCGCGGTCTCCGAACTGACCAAGCGCTACGGCGTTGCTTGCACCGTCAGCGTCAATTCGATCATGGTCGACGCGACAGGCATGTGCGGCGCCTGCATGGTGCCGATCATCGAGAATGGGAAGCTGCACCGCCTGCACGCTTGCATCGACGGGCCGGAATTCGACGCCCACTCGATTGACTGGGCCAAATTCCTGCCGCGCTTCAACCTGTTCAAGCGCCAGGAACAGGCCAGCCGCGAAAAGGCGAACGCCGCCTAACTTTCCGTTTGACCTCCAACTCTTGGCCCCGGTTCGACCTGCCGGGGCCAAGAGTTGGAGGTTTTCCACAATTCTTCAATCATTGCTTAGAGGCTGGAAATTACCGCCATTCTTCCTTGACCGGAGTAAGCTACGGTAGCGTAACTTACGGTTCCGTCAACTAAGGAGCT
>JAIRXX010000191.1 GCA_031268065.1 Propionibacteriaceae bacterium | reverse complement strand
CGGGATGCCTCCGCGTCGTCCATCCGGAAATGCTCGGGAATGTGCATCAGTCGGTTCCTCCAATAGCCCGAAAAGCCTCCTGGGGCACCCGCTCCGGAGGGTCGAAGAAAATCTGCGGCGCAGCCAATCCATGCAGCAGGACGAATCTGAGCTGCCTGCCCCTGGCCTTCTTGTCCAAGCTCATCGCATCGCGCAGCTCTTCCCATCCCGACTCGGCATAGCTCACCGGCAGGCCAGCTGCCCGCAGCACCGAGCGGTGCCGGTCTACCAGTTCGGCATCGATCAACCCCAGCCGCAGAGCCACTTCGGCGGCGAAAACCATCCCGATGGAGACCGCCTCGCCGTGGCGCCAGGCGAAACCCTGCCGCCGCTCAATCGCATGGCCGAGGGTGTGGCCGTAATTCAACGCCGCGCGGCCAATGCCACCCGACTCCGAGCCTTGTTCGCGGAAATCTTCGGAGACCACCTTCGCCTTCACCGAGACGGCCTTGTGGATCAAAGCGCCGCTGCTCCCGCCGCCGAGCGCATCGCTGGGATCGGCGCAGAAAAGCTCCAAAATCGCCGGATCGCAGATGAAACCGGCTTTCAGCACTTCCGCAAAACCCGACTTCCAGTCGCGCTCAGGCAGGGTGTCCAGAAAATCAATCTCCCCCAAGACGGTGTACGGCTCGTAGAAAGCCCCGACCAGGTTCTTCCCGGCTGGAAGGTTGATCCCAGTCTTCCCGCCGACTGCGGCATCCACCATGCCCAAAACGGTCGTCGGCATGGCGATGTAACGCACTCCGCGCAGCCAGGTGGCGGCGACGAAACCGGCCAGGTCGGTGGTGGCCCCACCGCCGAGGCCGACCACCGCGTCAGAACGGGTGAAACCGGCATCGGCCAGCATCGCCCAACAATCCTGCAGCACTTGGGCAGTCTTGCCAGCCTCGGCGTCGGGAACCTCAACTAGGGTCACCCGTTCCGGCAGGCTCCGGGCGACATCCAGCGCCCGTTTCCGCAACTGGTCGGAGCAGATGATGGCCACCTGCTCTGACCCGTCCACGAAACTCGCCAGCAGAGCGGAGACGCCTTTCCCGATCACGACTTGGTATGGATTGTCAGTGTAAATATCAATCGGGTCCCAGCAGATCATCGGTCAGCGCAGCTTCCTTTTGGTCAAACACGACAGGTAAGAGTCCAGGTTGGCCTTGGTCTCGGCGAGGCTGTCGCCGCCGAATTTCTCCAAAACGCATTCGGCGAGCACCAACGCCACCATCGCCTCCGCGACCACTCCGGCTGCGGGGACCGCCGTCATGTCGGAACGTTGGTGGTTGGCGCGGGCGGGAAGGCCGGTGGCCACATCGACGGTGCGCAGCGCGTTGGGAACGGTGGCGATTGGCTTCATCGCCAGGCGCGTGACCAGCAATTCGCCATTGGAGATGCCGCCTTCAACGCCCCCGGCGCGGTTGCTGTAACGCTCCAACCCAGGCGGGCAGTCCGCTGACCAGCCAATCTCATCGTGCGCCTGGCTGCCAAAAAGCCCAGCCAGGGCGAAGCCGTCGCCGATCTCCACGCCTTTCACCGCTTGGATGCCCATCAAAGCCCCGGCCAGTTTCGCGTCCAACCGGCGGTCCCACTGGGTGTGCGAACCCAGCCCCGGAACCATGCCATAGGCCAAAACCTCGATCACCCCGCCGAGGGTATCCCCAGCGGCTTTGGCCTGCTCAACGCAGGCCATCATGGCTTTGGCGGCTTGGGGGTCGAAGCAGCGCAAGGGATCGGCGTCGATGGCGTCCAAATCCGCCGGGACAGGCCGCGGCGTTTGGGCGGCCCGCACCTGGCCCAATCCGACCACATGGCTGATGACCTCGATGCCCGCAGCCTGCCGCAAAAACGCTGCGGCCACACTGCCCAAGGCGACTCGGGCGGCGGTCTCCCTGGCGGAGGCCCGCTCTAGGATCGGCCGGGACTGGGTGAAACCGTATTTCTGCATCCCGGCCAGATCGGCATGTCCCGGCCTGGGCCTGGTCAACGGCTCATTCCGGGCCTGGTCGGCAGTTTCCAACTCGTCAATCGGGTCGGCGGCCATCACCTGTGCCCACTTCGGCCATTCGCTGTTGCCGATCTGGATGGCGATGGGCGACCCGAGCGTGTGCCCATGCCGCACGCCGGACAAGATCACCGCCTCGTCGGCCTCAAAAGCCATCCGGGCGCCACGCCCGTAGCCGAGACGGCGCCGGCGCAGTGCCGCCGCGATATCGGCGGTGGCCAATTCCACCTGTGCGGGGATGCCCTCGATGACGCCAACGAGCGCGGACCCGTGGGACTCGCCAGCGGTCAGATAGCGCAACACCCCTCCATTCTACTGAACAAGGCGGTGCCTCCGCCCAGTGTCATTGGATGGGAGACGTCAACGGTCCCTGCCGTAGCAAAGCTTGAAATTCTCGTCGCTGCTGGCGCACCACTTCTCGTATTTTGCTTTGGACTTCAGGAAGTCGTCGTATTTGACGCTGAATTCGGTCTGGCCCGCCGCCGGGTTCACCGCCACAAAATACAGCCAGTCGCCCTTGGTTGGATTCATCGCGGCTTCCAGCGCCAACTTTCCGGGGTTGCCAATCGGGCCGGGCGGCAGCCCTTTGAATTTACGGGTGTTGTAAGGCGAGTCGCTGGCAAGATCCTTGTCGTCCAGGCCGATCACGCCCTGTTTGCCAACGGCATAGGAGACGGTTGAGTCCATCCCCAGCTTGATCCCCTGCTTGAGCCGGTTGTAGATCACCCGAGCCACCTTGGGGCGGTCCTCTTCGCGGTTGACTTCGCGCTCGATGATGCTGGCGATGATGACTATCTGGTAGGGGGTCACCTTGAGCGCCTTCGCCCGCGCCTCGATATCCAATTCTTTGGCTATCGCGCCGAACCGCTTGGTGGTCATCTTCACCATGTCGATGGCCTTGGGCTTGTCTGGAACGTCGTAGGTGTCCGGGAAGATGAAGCCCTCGGCGGTCTTGGCTTTGCTCGCCCAGGGCGGCAAGCCGATCTTCTTCACATTTTTGAACGCCGCGGTGAAATCTTTCTTGGGCAATTCGGTGGCCTTGGCCAGCGTTGTCGCGTAGTCAGTCAGCCAAAGCCCTTCCCGCAAGGTGACCCGCTCATGCAATTGGTTTGTCGGGTCGAGCAGCATGTTCAGCGCCACTAGGGCTGAGATTTTCGTCGGCAACAGGTAACGTCCGGCTTGGACATTCTTCGAGTCTTCGTTGCGGTTGACTTCTTCGGTGAATGCTTTGGTCGTCTTGATGACGTCGTTCTCGACCAGCAATTTGCCGATGGCGCTGAGCGTCGCCCCCTCGGGGATGGTTATCTCCACCTCCGGCTGGCCCGCGCCGTCACCCTCATAATCCTCAGCAGTCTTGAATTCGGACCATTTGACGCTGGCCCAGTCATATGCGTAATAGCCGCCAGCCCCCAGCACCCCCACTGAGACCACCACCGCAAGCATCGCCCGCACCCGCAGCCAAATCTCGCGCCCGGAGAATTTTCCGGTGCCCGGATCGCGCAAATTCCTAGTGAACCGCGTCGCCATTTACACCAGTCCTCCCTCTGAGAACAGCTCCCCCGGCCCCAAGCCAGTGCCGCGCTCGTACTCTAATGCCTGTTCCAAAATAGCCACCGCAGCGGCTTGGTCGATGACCGACCGCTGGCTACGGCTATCTCTGCCTGCCTGCCTCAACAGTGTAGACGCAGAAACTGTGGACAGCCGTTCATCTACGAGGCGGAGTGGCAAGTCTGCCAGATTTGATTTGACCCGCACAGCGACTTCCCGCATCTGCTGGGCCGCTGGCCCTTCAGCGCCGCCAAGGGTCTTCGGCATTCCCAAAATCAGCTCAATCGGCTGGTATTCCCGCACCAATTCCCGCAGCCGGGCGATGGGCGCGCGCCTGGCGTCGATGGTTTCCACCGGGAAACAGAGAATGGCTTCCCGGTCGCAGGCCGCCACCCCGATGCGTACCCTGCCCCAATCGAGCGCCAGCCGGACCCCTTGCCGCACCTT
>JAIRXX010000188.1 GCA_031268065.1 Propionibacteriaceae bacterium | reverse complement strand
TCGGCCAGGTCTATGGTGTAGGCGGCGTTGTAGGCCAGGCCGGTTACGTTGGCGGCGTGGCCGATGTTGATGGCTGGCTGCAGGATCGGCACGAATGGCGATTCGGCGTTGCTCAGCTTACCGTGCTCTGGAGGTGCGCACAGTCAGCGCCCATTATCCCGCTTCGCCGCCCCACGACTGTTCCGCATTTCAGCCTCAGGATCAAGCTGCCGCCTTGGTTGAGGGCACTTGTCGCATCGTAGCCACTTCCCGCAATACGTGAAGTATACTTCCAGTATTGCGGGAAGTGGGTTCCTGTAGAATGGCGGAACGAGTGGCGATGGAGACTCCTGGGAGCTATGTACCTCGGCTGATTGATGACGTTCTAGCTGCACGGATGCGCGCTTTCGGCGCTGTTGTCATTGAGGGCCCGAAGTGGTGCGGCAAGACCTGGACGGCGACGAGATTTGCGAATTCAGCCGCATGGATCGCAGACCCGACTAGTGACTATGCGATCCGCCGGATGGCCGTAGCTGATCCGTTCTCGTTGCTCGAAACCGAGAAACCTGTCCTGTTGGATGAATGGCAGGACGCTCCGGGGCTGTGGGATGCAGTGCGGATGGCCGTTGACAAGGCTCCGGGAGCAGGGCAGTATCTGCTCACCGGATCGGCCACGCCGAGGGAGGGTGTGACCTCGCATTCGGGCACGGGGCGGATCGCGCGAGTGCAGATGTGGCCGATGTCGTCGGTCGAATCGGGGGTGTCGTCCGGAGCGGTGTCGCTGCGTCGGCTCATGGCCGCAGAACCGCCGAAGGCCGCAATGGGGACGTTGAGTGAGACTGGGCTAATCGAGGCCATTTTGCGGGGTGGGTGGCCTGGCAGCATAGGGAGCGCTCTTGATGATGCGCTGGCCTTGCCCAGGGCTTACTTGGAGGCTGTAGCCCACGTAGACGCTTCACGTATCGACTCGGCGCGGCGAGACCCGGTGCGGCTGACGGCGTTGCTCGGTTCGCTGGCCAGGAATACGGCCACAGTCGTCACCAACACCACGCTGGTCCGCGACATGGCGACTGCCGCCGATACTGGCGTGTCCACGAAGACTGCCACTGATTACCTGGACGTATTGCGTCGGCTCCACGTTCTCCATGAGATTCCGGCCTGGTCTCCGGCGCTCCGTTCGCCGGTGCGGTTGCGGCACAGCCCCAAGCGGATGCTGGTTGACCCGTCATTGGCCGCTGCCGGGGTGTATGCCAGCCCGCAAACGCTGGCAGCGGACAGGAAAACCCTGGGGCTGCTTTTTGAAAACCTCTGCCTGCGCGATCTGAGCGTCTACGCCAGTGCCATTGATGCGGCTGTTTGGCACTACCGCGACGAGGCGGGGTTGGAAGCCGATGCGATAGTCCAGAGCCAAGATGGGCGCTGGATCGCAGTGGAGATCAAGCTCGGCCCCGCCCAGGAAGATGCGGCGGCGGCATCTCTGGTAGCGCTCAGCCGCAAGATGGCGTCTGGCGGGGAACGCCTCCCAGCCGCCCTAGTGGTCGTCGTCGGGCCGGGAGGGTTCGCCCATCAGCGAGAAGACGGCGTGATCGTCGTTCCCATAGAAATGCTGGGGCCGTGAGAGCCGCAACCTCGACTCTGATCGAATCGCATAGGTCTCAAGATTCCTTTCAGCCCATTGCCGGGTCACCAGCGAACTTCCAACAGGATGGCCGTTGAGAATGTTGTGCATCGCTGGTCGTTACTGACGTGTTCTGATCGGCGCTTTTAATCCATAGTATGAAGACTGGATATCCCGACAAGGTTGAGAGCAGAGCAGCATTAATTAATAAATATTGGTCAGCGTTTCCTAAACGTGAAAGAGATTGTTCTTTTTGGTTGCGATCCCCCGAAGTAAGGCCACAAGCAGCAAGACGCAACCCAACATCAGCCAAGCTGGCACATAGGAACCGCTTGAATCATAGATAATACCAACGACTACGGCACTGAAGGCTCCGCCGAGACCGATAAAAATGTTCACGTATCCAATGAAGGTCGCTAGGTCTTTCTCTCCGAAAAGATGGTTTACCATGAGCGGAGAGATCACGTTCACCGCAGGACAGCCAATCCCATAACAGATGATAGTCACCCAAACCAGCCAGCCAGCTTGCGGAATAAACGCCTGGGCAAAGAAGCACATCGCGAAAATAATAGCTGTGGCCACCGCAGCAGTCTGGAAGCTAAAGCGATCACAATACCAGCCGACCAAGATGCAACCCACCGCTAAAAGACCTGTGCAAAGCGAGACTACAAAAGCGCCGAAATCTGCTGTGTAGCCATTGAACACCATATACGTCTGAGTGTGTTGCAGAATAGCGGCAGAGGCGAAAGTGGTGAAGGAAGTGGCGAAGAGCATTACCCATACTAAAGGTTTTCTAATCGCCTCTTTGAAAGCAATTCCCGGTTTGTCGGCTACTGCCTGCTTCAGTTCTTCTTCGTCTTCGCCGATTCGACGCAAACCTTTATTCGCGGGCGACCAAACACAGAGTCCCAAGATCGCGGGAACACATACTATTAAAAGGCACCCAGCGATGGTGAAGTAGCCTGCCCGCCAACCACTGCTCTGCACGATCAAATTCAAGACATAGATCATTACCATGCCACCCAGTGAAGGGCCCAACAACGCGATACCCAATGC
>JAIRXX010000157.1 GCA_031268065.1 Propionibacteriaceae bacterium | reverse complement strand
CGTCGATCCTGAACCAGTGAGGGCGTGGTGTCCCGGCACTGCTGCTTGAGCAGGATGCCAAAGGGGATCCGATGGCATCAACTAGCTCCAAGACCGGGCTTTGCTGTTAAGCGCCCTCGGAAAGTTCTAGCCAGCGTTCTTCCAGGGTGGCGGTTTCGGCTTCGGCTTGGCGTAGGTCGTCCCAGAGGCGGTTTACGGCTGTGTAGTCGCTCTGGTCGTGGGTGGCCATTTGGTCGTGTAGGGCGGTGATTCGCGCGGCTAGGCGTTCCAGTTTGCGTTCGGTGGCGCTGGACAGGGCAGCCGTACCCGGAGTGGGGCTGTCGCCGGAGGGCCGCGTTACCCACAAGCGTTCCAACAACGCCCGTACCTCGTTACCGAACCCCTTGGGACGTAGTTTGCGCAAATCGACTTGGTTTTCCTGGCCAGGAAGCGTGGGGCAAGCCAACAGCTTCCACGCTGACGAACGCACTAGCCCAGTAGCTGCGACCACCTTGTCCAGAATCTTGCCCTTATCCCCTTGGACGCTTTCGCACACGCTCCGCAGAGCCATTTTGTGGCCTGCTGCCTCGCGGCCATATCAATCTTGACTTTCACTCAGGCAAACCTCAACCCAAAAATTTCGCGCTCAAAATACCTGAGGCACGCACAACCTGAGGCACGCGTCCTTGGTTTGACATGAGGGGGGGGGGAAGAAGATAGCTTTACGGTTATTGGTAGCTTTGTGACGGGTGGCCGTCGAAGAACCTTTATCGGTCAGGAGCCTCAAATGATCAGGAAAGCGTTAAAAACCCTATCCCCGGTGCGAATCTATCTTGGCGTGCTAGTTTCAGCCGCTCTGATGGCGAGCTGTCTCTGGGGCACGTCGGTGGCCTATGCGGAGACAGTTCCACTCGACACTCTGGAGGTTGCTGAAGCTCTCACAGACATCACCAACATCAGCGGGCCAACGGTGGATGAGATGGCAGTGCTTGATAGCGTGGCCGATGTGCCGACAAATCGGACAGGTGACAACGCTATTGACGCGACTATCAACGGTGTCGAACTGACGATTCCGGTTGATCCCTCTGATCCATTGACGCTCGGATCCGCTACGTCGCCTGTTGTTGAGATCGGACTTCCCTATGCCGCGAATGCGAGCGACGCCGAAGTGCTTGACAACGGCATAGTTGTGTACGACAACCAAAACGGCTCAGCAACGGTGCCTGTTGTCAAGGACGACGGCTCTGTGCAGATCACTACGGTTATAGCTGGGCCGCAGTCTCCGAGTAGATATTCATACAGTCTCGGGCTTCCAGCTGGTGGTTCACTCACAGTGATTGATGACGGGGCCGTTTTGGCAGTCGACAAGACGGGCAAGTTTATCCTCGGAATCGCGCCCGCCTGGGCACGGGATGCAGCAGGCAGAACAGTGCCAACTTATTATGCGGTCGAGGGTGATGTTGTCACGCAGGTGGTGAGTCATTCAGCGGTGAAAGATGTCGAGTACCCAGTGGTAGCGGACCCGTTCTTAGGCATTGCGCTCTTCGATAAGGTTACGAAGAAGACCGTCTCTGGAAAGGGCTTCCGGATAACGGCGAAGCTTTCCTGGTGGGGCGAGACTATGGAACGTGCTGGTTACGTGAGTCCGGTAGGTGTCGGGGGGCAAGCAGTCATGTACGCCGCTGGTTGGGACGAGGTTAAGAGCAAGCAGTCTTCTGTCAACAAGACCACGATGCATCAACAGTACAATTGCCATGTTGCGCTTGGCTGGGTCCTATCAATCGGTGATACCTGGGACTTGGAGAGTTGGTACAGCACTCATAGTGTGTCTTGGTGGACTCAACGTGGGTGTAACGAGAAATAGGTGGCGTTGTCTCTTGATTGTCAGAGTTGTTCAGTCGCGGCTGGCTTATATCGTCATCCTCGCTCTTGCGGTATTCGTCGGTGTTTTCGCCTACCGTGAGTCTTACCGGGTGCTGGAAATATTCAGGCAGCCGGATATCAGTCCATATTGGAGTGTTGCCGAGCTTGCCCTCTGGGCGCTCGCGGGGTTGCTCGCTGCGGGCGGCATCTCTTTGGGTGTGATTGTTGAGGCTCGGTTGGGCCGGGAGCGTCTCGGGTTGACCGCTGATCGCACTGGTGATGCCCCGAAGCGTCATCAATTGTTGGCTTTGTTATCGGCGGTGCTGGGGTTTTTCCCTGTCGGGATCGCCGCGCTGGCCTACGCTGTCGGCGTGGAAACAGCGCTGGGGTATCACGATTTCGCGCTGGCGCGGCGCCGTTCGCGCCTTGCGCTGGGGCTGGCCGTGGTCTCGTTCGTGGCCTGCTTGATCATGTGGGCGGGGCTAGTCTGGTTCTTCGCCGGGCCTGACAGCGCACCGATTCTGAACCAGTGAGGGCGAATCCGGCACTGCTAGTGAATCGGATGTTGGGGAAAATCCGGTGGCATCGCGCCTTGGTTGGGAATCACTGGTCAGCGAGTTCGGAAAGTTCTAGCCAGCGTTCTTCCAGGGCGGTGGTTTCGGACTCGGCTTGGCGTAGGTCGTCCCAGAGGCGGTTGACGGCTGTGTAGTCGCTCTGGTCGTGGGCGGCCATTTGGTCGTGCAGGGCGGCGATGCGTGTGGACAGGCGTTCCAGTTTGCGTTCGGTGGCGGCCAGTTCCTTGCGGACGGCGCGTTCGGCGGCGCTGGAGGAGGCGGGGCTGGCGGGGGACGGGCCAGTTTTGTTCGCTGTCGCGGTGCTGGAATTTGGCGCCGGTGGCGGGGTTTGGCGCAGGCGCAGGTATTCATCCACGCCGCCAGGCAGATGCCGTAGCCGTCCGTCGATGAGCGCGTACTGCTGGTCGGTGACCCGCTCCAGGAAGTAGCGGTCGTGGGAAACTGCGATCAAAGTGCCTGGCCAGGAGTCCAAGTAGTCCTCGATGACTTGCAGGGTGTCGATGTCGAGATCGTTGGTCGGCTCGTCCAGCAGCAGCACGTTCGGCTCAGTGAGCAGCAGCCGCAGGAATTGCAGCCGACGGCGTTCCCCTCCAGACAGGTCGCCTATCCGGGTGACCAGCTTCTGACCGGTGAAGCCGAAGCCCTCAAGCAGGCTGGAAGTGCTCGCCTCGCCTTTGGCGAGCAGGGTGCTGCGCTTGATTCGCTCCACCGACTGCAACACCTGGTCGCTGCCATCCATTTCGGTGACGCTCTGCGACAGGTAGCCCAAATGTAGCGTCTTGCCCTGTTTCACTGTGCCGGATTGCGGGAATTGCAAATGGGCGAGCAGGTCGAGCAGGGTCGTCTTCCCGGAGCCG
>JAIRXX010000126.1 GCA_031268065.1 Propionibacteriaceae bacterium | reverse complement strand
CCGGCCCAAGTCGTTGCTGAGGCAGGAGTTGAGAAAGTCCACCGCGCCGACGCCTTTGACGCTGGCCTTGCCCAGATGGCTCACATCGAATACCGCGACCGATTCCCGGCAGGCCCGATGCTCGGCGACTATTCCGGAATACTGCAGCGGCATCGTCCAGCCGCCGAATTCAGCGAAACGGGCGCCGAGGGCGACATGGCGGTCGTGCAGCGGCGATTCGAGCAACTTGGGCATTTTCACTCCTTAAACCGCTGCCAAGTGTACTAACGCCGCGATTGGGGTTTCGACCCGGAAGCAGATTTCGCCAGCCGAGGCTCGGCAGCCGTTCTGCGGCGCTGCCGCGCCCGAACCAGCCGGTCTGTTTGGGCAAGAAACACAACAGCGGTTCCCGGATCGCGCAATCTGCCGTGCGAAGGTGTGGATGCGCGATAGATTTGGCATGTCGCACAGGGAGGACTGAGGTGGATTTATCATTGCCCGAGACCAGCATCGGCACTGCTATCGACTCTGAGATTGACGTTTTGGTGATCGGCATGGCCAAGGCCAGCGGTCGCAACGTCTTGGTCGGCCTGCCGGAAGATTTGGAACAATCCTGGCAGCAGGCATTCGGCAGGCCGGTGGTCGAAGTTGCCGAAAGCCTGGGAGCCGCCGCCAAACCGGGCACGGTCGCGCTGTTGGCGATCCCCGGCGGGCTGCGCCTGCTGGTCACCGGCGTCGGGGACATCGACGTCACCCCGGAGCAGGTGCGGCGCGGGGCTGGAGCGGGCCTGCAAGCCGCCTGCAAACTACCCGGAGGGCAGGGGCTCAAGGTGGCGCTGAGCCTGGACACCGTTGAGCCGGAAGTCGTCAAAGGCGCGGTGGAAGGCGGTGTGCTCGGCTCGTATTGCTACCGGGCCGGTGACGCTCCGGGCATCGCCAGCTTGGAAATCGTGGTCGCGTCCAAGAAGGCCAACGCCCGCCAAGCTTACGAAGAGGGCCTGATCGTGGCCAACGCCGTATGCCTGGCCCGCCATTGGATCAATCTCCCGGCGAATGAGCTGTACCCCGAATCCTTCGCCGCGCTGGTCAAGGCGGTAGCCAAACCAACAGATTTGGAAGTCGACATTTGGGACGAGAAGGCGCTGCACAAGGAAGGCTTCGGCGGCATCCTGGCCGTCGGCTCTGGCTCGGCCAAGCCGCCCAGGCTGATCAAAGTCAGCTACTGCCCGCGCGGGGCAAAGCGGCAGTTGAACTTGGTCGGCAAAGGCATCACCTTCGACTCTGGGGGTTTGAACCTGAAATCCGCCGAGGGCATGTACACCATGAAGCACGACATGTCCGGGGCGGCGAGCGTGATCGCCGCAGTCCGGGCCATCGCTGAGCTGGGCTTGAACATCAAAGTCAACGCCTATGCCGCAATGGCTGAGAACATGCCGTCTGGCACCGCCTACCGCCCCTCCGACGTGCTGAAGATTTATGGCGGGAAGACGGTGGAAAACGCCAACACCGACGCCGAAGGCAGGCTGGTGCTGGCCGACGCGCTGGTCAAAGCCACCGAGGACTCCCCCGATCTGATCGTAGACGTCGCCACGCTGACCGGTGCCTGCATCGTCGCGCTGGGCGAGCGGATCGCCGGCCTGTTGGCCAGAGACGACGAGACAGCCGATCTGATCCTGGACGCCGCCGAGTCTGCCGGGGAATTGTTCTGGCAGTTGCCCATCCCCGAGGATGCCCCCGACAAACTCAAGTCCAAGGTGGCCGATCTGAAATCGTCCGGCGAACGCTGGGGAGGGGCGCTGACGGCGGCTGCCTTCCTGGGCGAATTCGTGCCTTCGGATACGAGCTGGGCGCATCTGGACATCGCCGGTCCGACCTTCAACACCCATCCCCCCTACTACTACGTGCCGGAAGGGGCCACCGGAATGTCGGTGCGCACCCTCATCGCGCTCGCGGCCCAGCTGGCCAGGTAGCCATGAGCCGAGAAACTGACCTCATCGTCGTTGGCGCCGGTGCCGCTGGGCTGTTGGCCGCGGTGGCCGGACGCCGCCTCGGCCTTGAAGTGCTGGTGGTCGAGTCCTCCCCCAGCGCAGGTGGCACCACCAGCGCTTCCCGAGGCGCGATGTGGCTGCCTGGCAATGACCTGATGATCAAACTGGGGATAGACGACCCCGCCGCGAAAGTGCTGGACTATCTGAACACGGTGCTCGGCGACCACACCGAGGCGTCCACCCCCGCCAGGCGGGCCGCCTTGGCGAATTCGTCGGTGAAAATGGTGCGCTGGCTGATATCGTCGCGCATCCCGTTGATGGTGATGCGCGGGCTGCCCGACTACCATCCGGCAGAAGACGGCGGCATGGCCCAAGGCCGCGTGCTCGCCACCCAATACGCCAACCGCGAGTCGTTGGGAGATTGGTCCGAACGGCTGCGCCTGGCATCAGCCCCGGAGGCCAAATCCGGCGGCATCAAGAAATACTTCGCCGCCAAGCCCACCGCCACAACCACCAGGGGCGAGGCGCTCGTTGCCGAATTGCTGCGCCGCGCCACGGCAAACGGCGTGGAATTCTGGTTTGACAGCCCGTTGCGGGAATTGGACACCGCGAATGGAAAGGTCACTGGAGTCGTCGTGGAGCACGAAGGGCGGCGCCAGCAGGTGTCCGCCCGGCACGGAGTGCTGCTGGCCTGCGGCGGCTTCGAATCCAGCCAACGCCTGCGCGAGGAGTATCTGCCGCTGCCGACTGACCTGAGCTGGTCGCTGAACGAGCCGCTGAATACAGGGGCGGCGCTAGAGGCCGGGGTCGCGGCTGGCGCTGGGACTGCCGCGATGGGTACCGCTTGGTGGGTGCCGGTGATCATCGCCGAGGGTCGGCCCCACCGCATCGACAAAGCCCGGCAGGCCCCGCACGGAATAATCGTGGACCAGGCTGGGGACCGTTTCTTCTCCGAGGCCGCTGGTCCGGCGATTCTGGGCAGCCACCTCTATTCCCGAAGCCGTGGCGGGGTGCGCGCCGTCCCATCGTTCCTGATCATGGACAGCAGGCACCGCTCCAACTACGAGCTTGGCTTGTGGAAGCCC
>JAIRXX010000192.1 GCA_031268065.1 Propionibacteriaceae bacterium | reverse complement strand
CGCCCAGGTCTCGCGCTATTACCCAGACGTCACCATCGGGGGCTAGATTATTTCCCAGCAGGGATAGCCCCCTCGATGGACGGCGGGCGAGGCCTTGGGCGATTTGGGAGGGTCTGATGACATTGGCGCTCAACCTGGAGACAGGGATCGACTGGTCTGCGAAGCGCGGATCGACATTGCGCACCAAAAGGCTGCGCGAGCAGTCTGAAACCACAAGCCCCGCCATCTCGTTGGAACGGGCGCTGATTGAGACCGAGGTCTACCAGCGCCACGAGGGCAAAGTGCCGGTCCCGGTGCTGCGCGGGCTGTTCTTCAAGGAGTTGATGAGCAGGCGCACCCTCTACTTGGGCGATGATGAGTTGATCGTCGGCGAGAAGGGCGTTGCGCCGCAGTCGGCGCCGACCTTCCCCGAATTGTGCTGCCACACCATCGCGGACTTCGAGAATATGAACAACCGCGAGCGGGTGTCGTTCGCGGTCACCGCCGAGGACAAGCGCATCCAGGCCGAGGTCGTAATTCCGTTCTGGCAGGAGCGGGCGACGATGACCAAGATGTACGCCGCTCTCCCCGAGGCCTGGCATCTGGCGTTCAACGCAGGGCTGTTCACCGAATTCATGGCCCAGCGCGGGCCGGGGCACACCGTCGCCGACGACAAGATCTACCGCAAGGGCTATCTGGACTTCATCGCGGACATCGACGCCCGCATCGCGTCCATCGACTACTGCCGGGACTTGGACGCCGCCGACCAGTTGGCAGAATTGCAGGGCATGCGGCTGGTCTGCGAGGGCATGGTCATCCTGGGCCGCCGCTACGCCGCGCTGGCCCGCGAACGCGCCCAGCAGAGCGCCGATCCGCTCCGCGCGGCGGAATTGCTGGAATTGGCCGAGGTCTGCGACACCGTTCCAGCCCACGCGCCCCAGACCTTCCGCCAAGCCATCCAGATGTACTGGTTCACCCACATCGGGGTCACCTCGGAGATGAACAACTGGGACGCCTACTCCCCCGGCAAGCTCGACCAGCACTTAGAGCCGTTCTATCTGCGCGAAACCGCCGCAGGCAGCCTGAGCCGGGAGCAGGCCAGGGAATACCTGGAATGCCTGTGGGTGAAGTTCAACAACCAGCCCGCCCCGCCGAAAGTCGGCATCACGCTGAAGGAGAGCGCCACCTACACCGACTTCTGCAATATCAACACCGGGGCGCTGCGCCCAGACGGCAGTTGCGGAGTCTCCGATGTCTCCTATCTCATCCTTGAGGTGATGGACGGGCTGAAGCTGCTGCAGCCATCCTCAAATGTGCAAATCTCCCGTAAGTCCCCCGAGCACTTCCTGCGCGAGGCGATCAAAATTTCCCGCAAGGGCTGGGGCCAGCCAGCCTTCTACAATTCCGAGGCGATCCTGACTGAATTGCTCAACATGGGCAAGACCCTGGACGACGCGCGATCCTCCGGCATCGCCTCCGGCTGCGTGGAGACCGGCACAGCCGGGAAAGAAGCCTACGTGCTCACCGGCTATTTCAACGTGCCGAAGGTGCTGGAATTGCTGCTCAACCGGGGCTATGACCACTACACCGGCAAGCAGGTGGCCCCCGATCTGGGCGATCCGCGCGACTTCAAGTCCTACGCAGAGCTATATCAGGGGTTCCAGCGGATGCTCGGCTACGTCGCGGACGTAAAAGTGGCCGGGAACAATCTGATCGAGAAGCTCTTCATGGACACCATGCCGGTGCCGCTGCTCTCAGTCATCACCGACGACTGCGTGTCCAAAGGGATCGACTACAACTCCGGCGGGGCGCGTTACAACACCAGCTACATCCAGTGCGTCGGCCCCGCCACGCTCACCGACTCGCTGGCGGTGCTGAAGAAGCACGTCTACACCGAGCACCGCCTGAGCATGGACGAGCTGCTGGCCGCCTGTGACGCCGATTTCGTCGGCTTCGACGACGTTTTCGACCTGGTTTTCAACCAGACCCCGAAATACGGCAACGACGACGACTACGCCGACGACATCCTCAAAAACGTGGTCGCCTCGCTGCAGTCCGCCATCGCGGGACGCCCAACCCCGAAAGGCTCTAAGACCATCGTCGAATTCCTGCCCACGACCTGCCACGTCTATTTTGGGCAAGTGATGGAGGCCTCGCCCAATGGCCGCCACAAGGCCGTCCCGCTGCCCGACGGCATCTCCCCGGAGAAGGGCGCCGACCGGAAGGGGCCGACCGCCGTGATCAAATCGGCGGCCAAGATCGACCAGCTGAAGACCGGAGGCGCGTTGCTGAACCAGAAGTTCACCCCTTCGGTGATCGCCGGGGACAAGGGCCTATCCAGCGTCGCCAGCCTGATCCGCACCTACTTTGCAATGGACGGCCACCATCTCCAATTCAACGTGGTGGACCGGGCCACCCTGATCGACGCCCAAAAACACCCCGAGCAATACTCCGACCTAATCGTCCGGGTGGCCGGCTACAGCGACTACTTCAACAACCTAGACAAAGCCCTGCAAGACGAGATAATCGCCCGCACCGAGCAGTCATTCTGACCCAGGTCCGCCACCCACACTGACTCGGGCCTCGCCCATCGGCCCTTATCGTCAGTTTCCTGCGGCGGAATAACGCTTCGATTGCCCGGCTAGGTATTCGACTACCTGCGTGGCGTCCGCGTTGCGGAACAGCGCGTCCAAGGCCGAGTAGTACGCCGCCTTGGTGCGGCCCGTCGGGTTCACGGCGTTCATGCCGTTGGACAGCAAGACGCCGTTCATCATGAACTTGGCGGTGCGCTTGTTCCCGTTGTAATAAAACTGGTTGCACACGACGAAGGCGAACAAGACGAACGCACGCTCGGCAGGGTCGGCTATGCCTTCGATCTGGGACGCGCCATCGTTCCAGATGCGCGTCAAATGCTCGGC
>JAIRXX010000022.1 GCA_031268065.1 Propionibacteriaceae bacterium | reverse complement strand
GAGGGGAAGATCGCCGAAGTCTTCGAGCCGGTGGTGCGGGCGACCATCCTCAGCCCAGCCGAATACATCGGCACCATCTTGGAGTTGTGCCAGACCCGGCGCGGGGTCCAACTTGGGATGGACTACCTTTCTGCCGACCGGGTGGAGATTCGCTACTTGCTGCCCTTGTCAGAGATAGTTTTCGACTTTTTCGACGCTTTGAAGTCGCGCACCAAGGGCTTCGCCTCCCTCGACTATGACGAGGCGGGCGAGCAATCGTCCAAGCTCGTCAAGGTGGACGTGCTGCTGAACGGCGAGCCGGTAGACGCCTTCTCCGCCATCGTCCACGCCGACGCCGCTTACAACTACGGCGTCGCGGTGGTGAAGAAGCTCAAAGAATTGATCCCCCGCCAGCAGTTTGAAGTGCCGATCCAAGCCGCAATCGGGGCGCGTGTCATCGCCCGCGAGACGGTCCGCGCGATGCGCAAGGACGTGCTAGCCAAGTGCTACGGCGGCGACATAACCCGTAAGCGCAAGCTGCTTGAGAAGCAAAAAGAGGGCAAGAAGCGGATGAAAACCGTTGGCCGCGTCGAAGTCCCGCAGGAGGCGTTCGTCGCGGCCTTGTCCACCGGGGAGGGCAGATCCGATAAGAAGTGACCGCTGTCGGTGGCGTTGCAGCCGCCGGACAACGGTAGGGTTGTGCCATGCGACCTGATATCGGAATTATCGGCGGATCGGGGTTTTACGAATTTCTATCCGACTCGGAAACGGTGCATGTTGAAACGCCCTTCGGGAAGCCCAGCGCGGCTATTTCCATCGGGGCAGTTGGCGGGCGTTTAGTGGCCTTCATCCCCCGGCACGGTAAGAATCATGAATTCGCGCCGCACCGGGTCAACTTCCGCGCGAATCTCTGGGCGTTGCGTTCATTGGGGGTACGCCAGGTGCTCGCCCCTTGCGCGGTGGGGGCCTTGGCGGCTGAGCGGGGGCCGGGGGATTTGGTCGTGCCCGACCAGGTGGTAGACCGGACTTGGGGCCGGGAGCACACCGTCTACGGCGAGGAAGGGCCGGTGGTACACATCAGTTTCGCCGAGCCGTATTGCCCCCGGCTGCGGGCGGCGTATCTCCAGGCGGCGGCTGGATTGCCGGTGTCGGGTACCGGCACGCTGGTGGTCATCAACGGCCCTAGGTTTTCCACCAAGGCCGAGTCGCTGTGGCACCGTTCCATCGGCGGGACAGTGGTCGGCATGACCGGGATGCCGGAGGCGGCGCTGGCCCGCGAATTGGCGATGTGCTACGCGACGATCTGCCTGGTCACCGACCACGACGCGGGCGTAGACGGCCAGGAGGCGGTCAACCATGCCGATGTGCTCCAGGAATTCGGCAAGAACATCGGGAAGCTCAAGGAGCTGATCCGCAAAGTGGTCGCGGTCATTCCCGAGCCGGAACATGACGCTTGGGCACGCTGTTCGTGCAGGCGGGTGTTGGACGGCATGAAACTACCTTTTGAACTCCCCTGATGGCTGGCCAGCCGCCCGTGGGCGATCCCGCGCCTCCCAACGGCGCTTTGCCGCGCTCCGCGCTCGCCGGGAGGTCGCGCACGCCTTTCGGAATCTACCTCCACGTCCCGTATTGCGCCGCCCGCTGCGGCTATTGCGACTTCAACACCTACACTTCGGCTGAGCTGGGCGCGGCGCCGGGCGCCAGCCAGTCGGATTATCTGCTGGCGCTGCGCAAAGAGTTAGACCTGGCGCTGCGGGTGTTGGGCACCCCGCCCAAGGTTTCCACGATCTACTTCGGCGGCGGCACTCCGACCCTGCTTCCGGCGGGCGAGCAAGCCGCCGTCGTTGACGCCATCCGGCAACGTTTCCCAGTGGCGAAGAACGCCGAGATAACCACTGAGGCCAATCCCGAATCGGTTTCCGAGATGGGGTTGGACGTCCTCGCGCTGGCCGGTTTCAACCGGATATCGCTGGGTATGCAGTCAGCGGTGCCGCACGTCCTGGAGGTGCTGGAACGGCGGCACAGCTTGGGCCGGGTGGAACAGGCGGTTGGCTGGGCGCGGGCTGCCGGATTCAAGTCGGTGGGCCTGGATTTGATCTATGGCACTCCCGGCGAGACGCTGGACGATTGGCGTGTCTCGTTGGAGACGGCGCTCGCGCTGCGCCCGGATCACGTCAGCGCGTATTCGCTGACTCTGGAACCTGGCACCCGGCTGGCTGCCAGGGTGGCGCGCGGGGAGTTGCTCGGCGTCGATGAGGACTTCCAGGCGGATTGCTATCTGTTGGCCGATTCGCTGTTGAATGCCGCCGGGCTGCCCGGCTACGAGATCAGCAATTGGGCTAAGCGGCGGCACGAGTGCCGTCACAATCTCGGCTATTGGCGTTCGTCAAATTGGTGGGGGATCGGGCCAGGGGCGCATTCGCACATCGGCGGCGTGCGCTGGTGGAATGTGCGCCACCCGCGCGATTACACCGCGCTGGTCTTCGACGGCAAGTCCCCGGCGCAAGGCCGGGAAGTGCTCGACGGCAAGCAGCTCCGCACCGAACGGGTGATGCTAGGCCTAAGGCTGGCCGCTGGTTTGGACGCCAGCGGTCTAGCCCTAGACGAGCATCGGCTGAGCCGCTGCGAGCGCCACGGCCTGATAGTCCGCGAAGGCGAACGCCTGCGGCTGACCCCAGCAGGACGCCTCTTCGCCGACGCGATAATCCGCGACCTTCTCGACTAGAGGTTCACTGTTGGCTGGCAAACCGCTCGCCACAGCGGCGCTCCCAGCATGCGTTTTGGTGAGACCATTAATTTTCCATGCTGGTTTGCGGAGATGATGGTTAGGACAAAACCAGGAGAAGCTATGCAGACAGAACAAGTAGCCGAA
>JAIRXX010000009.1 GCA_031268065.1 Propionibacteriaceae bacterium | reverse complement strand
TGCTCGCGAATCAGCGCAGCCGCCACGATGGCCAACACGAAGGTGGCGATGGCGACAAGGTGCCACTGGCTCGGCGAGCCTGCTTGGACGGTGTTGACCAGGCTCAAACCGGCGAGCGGGCCGAGTGCGCTGGCCAGGCCGATCAGGCCGGACACCGTGCCCTGGCGTTTCTGCGGCACCTGGTCGGCCAACAGGGCGCTGGTCGCTGCCAGCTGGAAGTTGAACAGGCTGGTGATGCAGCACCAGACTATGGCGACCTGCCAGACCTCGGTAGTCAGGCTGATGGCCACCAGGGCCAGCGCTCCCACCCCGGCGCCGATCAGAATCCACGACCGGCGCCGGCCCAGCCGCCAGGTCGTCCGGTCGGACAGCCTGCCGCCGATGACGTTGGCGATCAGGCCGACCAACGCGCCGAACCCGGTCACGATGCCGAAGGCGCCGGTGGCGTCACCGCCGTCGGCCAGCCGGGTCAGGTGCAGGGTGAGGACGAGTTGGAGCGGAACCATCAGGCCGATCATGAAGCTGAAATACGACATCACGATGGCGGCGGCGATTCGTGGCAACGATGTCGCCGGTTGGGCCGTCTCTTCCTCGGCGGCAGCGGTGGGTGTGGTGTTCGGGGCGGAACCCTCCGAGGCGGTTGTCATTGGCACTCCTTCGTGCGCTGGTCGGTGGATCGGGGAAGGCTTTTGTCTGCCCCGCGATCCTTTATGTTCTCAACTTAGCAGAGAAGTTGATAAGTGAGAAGACCCGGCGCGGGAAAAAAAGCGTTGGCCGGGGACTGGTTGTCCCCCGATGGAGCCTGGGGCAGGAGCGACTCGCGGGTGACCCGATGGAAAACTCGGCTCAGCCGTCGATATTCAGGGCGCGGCGGGGAACGCTAATGGTGGAAGACCGAGGAGGCCTCTCCCGACGTGAGCTGGGTGCGTTCCAGGTAGGCGACCTCGGTGCGAATGTCGTCCAGCAGCCGGTCGGCCAGATCAATGCTGAGGCCGTTGCGCACCACGATCCGCTGGACGGTGATTCCGGCCAGATCGTCGGGCATCGGGTAGGCGGGGAGCTGCCAGCCCCTCATCCGCAGCCGGTCGCTCAGATCGTACAAAGTCCACAGGCGACCGGGGTCGTCCCGCAGCGTCCAGGCGAAGACGGGGAGGTCGCTGGCGTCGTTCCACAATTCGAACGGCCCAATCTCGGCGATCTGCCGGGCCAGGTGGCGGGCGACGTCGGCGGTGGCCTGCTGGATCTGGCGATAGCCCTCGAAGCCGAAGCGCAGGAAGGCCCAGTACTGCAGCAAGACTTGTGCGCCGGGGCGGGAGAAGTTGAGCGCGAAGGTGGGCATCTCGCCGCCGAGGTAGCTGACCTTGAAGACCAGCGACTCGGGCAGCAGGTCGGCGCCGCGCCACACAATCCAGCCGAGGCCTGGGTAGACCAGGCCGTACTTGTGGCCGGAGGTGTTGATCGACGCGACGCGGGAGACGCGGAAGTCCCAGGCCAACTCGGGCTGGATGAACGGGGCGATCATCGCTCCAGAGGCGCCATCGACGTGGATCGGGATGTCCAGGCCGGTCTTGGCTTGGATTTCGTCGAGGGCGGCGGCGATCTGGGCGACCGGCTCGTACATCCCGGTGTAGGTGACGCCCATGATGGCGACCACGCCGATGGTGTTCTCATCGACGTACTTCTCCAAGTCGGTGCCGTCAAGCCCCCGGTGTTCGAGGCTGATCGGGACGTGGCGGGCCTCAACGTCGAAGTAATTGCAGAATTTCTCCCAACAGACCTGCACTGCGCTGGACATCACCAGGTTGGGCCGCTCAGCCGGCTTGCCCTCGGCCAGGCGGCGTTCCTGCCAGCGGCGCTTGAGGGCCAGGCCGCCCAACATGCAGGCCTCTGACGAGCCGGTGGTCGAGCAGCCTATCGAGCCCGCCGGGTCGGGGCTGTGCCACAGATCGGCGAGCATGCGCCAGCAGTAGGTCTCCATCGCCGCCGTCTGCGGGTATTCGTCCTTGTCGATGGCGTTCTTGTCGTACGCTTCGGAATAGAGCTTGTCGGCCCAGTGGTCCATCCAGGTGGATACGAAGGTGGCCAGATTGAGCCGGGCATTGCCGTCCAGCATGGCCTCGTCGTGAACGATCTGGTACGCCGTCTCTGACAGCATCGAATCGGGTGGAAGCGCGAACCGGGGGACCGAGGTGGTCTCGCCAGGGCGGGCGAAAATGGGATTCAGGCTGATGACGTCTCGCAAGGGTGCTGCGGCCATGTGGGGATGCCTTCCGTGCAGTGCCAGTTATTGAGTAACATAGCTCCGGCGGCGGACTCCCGCAACATCCCTGGCCCTGCGAACCCTGGGGCTTCGCGCGTCCAAGCGAACACATCTTCGGACGCCGAGCCCGATCCGTCAACCGTTGACAACGAACCATCCAACACCCCCATAATCGAAGCGTTGCGACCACCAGTTGAATCCGCCGTTTCGAGAAATACCCAGCTAGCTCCACTGCCGTGGTTGCAGGAGCTTGCCTGGCGAGTCGCGGCATGGCGAACCTCCAAGGTTTTCGGGAAACCCACATCTCGGAGGTACGCCGCCCCGGTCGATATCTCGCGGGTCAGCAGCGTAACCAGACGTGGATTGGGCGGCTTCGGGATGGCGTGGTAGCCTGCCTGGCAATAGACCCCGCCAGGGCTAGAGCCGCAAGGCTTCCCCAATACCGGCGGGGCTGCTTGCCCCCCAAGGACTACGGTGCCGACGAGCGTAATGATTGCCCATGTGAGGGGGAATCAGGAAGAATGGCGCGATCCTCGTCCAAGTTGTCTTCCAATCTGCCTGCGAACAGCCCTAAGGCCACCTGCCCAGACGGAATAACGGAATAATGGAAGACATGAAAGTATCTAATGGTTTCATGCTGTTCGGCCAGCAGTTTCCAAAGACTGCCGCCGCACATATGTCATTCGTGCAAGCCAAGGCCGGGGAATCGGCGCTGGACACGAAGACCAATCACCTCGCCTATCTGGCCGTCTTGTCCGCCGCTGGAATGACCGGGGGGCTAGACTTCCACGTCGGCCTAGCCAAGCAGGCTGGTGCCACCGACGACGAGATCAAGTCAGCCGCCCTGGTCGGAATGCAGGCCGTCGGGTTGCGAGTCCTGGACGGGTTCGCCGCCGTCTGCGAGGCGTTGGACGATTCCGTTGAGCAGCCCTCCGACATCCCCTAGAGTGGCGTTGTGAAGACCATCGGAATCTTGGGCGGGATGAGCCTGGAATCTACGCTGACCTACGTCGCTGAGCTGAACCGGATCGTCAATCAGGCCCTTGGCGGGCTGCACTCGCCCAAACTGGTCGTTTACTCGGTTGATTTCGACGAGATCGAGCGGATGCAGGCTTTGGGCGAATGGGAGCGGGCAGGCCAGGTTTTGCACGACGCCGCCAAGGGACTTGAGGCGGCCAGGGCCGATTTCATCATCATGGCGACCAACACCATGCACAAAGTCGCGCCCGCCATCACCGAGGGTTTGGGCATCCCGTTCCTGCATATCGGCACCGCCACGGGTGAGGCGCTGGCCCGCGATGGCGTCACCGCCGTCGGGCTGCTCGGCACCCGCTTCACGATGGAGGAGCCGTTTTACCGGGAGGTCATCGAGAGCTTCGGCATCAAGGTCGTGGTGCCGGATGCGGCAGACCGGGCAACCGTCAACGCCATCATCTACGACGAGCTTTGCAAGGGCGTAGTGAAGGACTCTTCCGCTGCCGAGTTCCAACGGGTCATCGCCGCCCTCGCCAGCCAGGGGGCGCAGGCTGTGGTCCTGGGTTGCACCGAGATCGGGATGCTGGTCAAGACGGCGAGCCTGCCCAGCTACGACACCACTTTGATCCACGTTGCCGCTGCGGCGGCTATAGCTTTGG
>JAIRXX010000301.1 GCA_031268065.1 Propionibacteriaceae bacterium | reverse complement strand
AAACGTGAGGCAGCGCTTGGCACCTGGTGCTTTCGCCAAAGGGTAGTCAACAGCCAGCACAACTGCGGTACACACTGCGGGCAACAGTGCCGCTGCGTGGAGCGACAAATTGTCCTTGTGAGGACGTAGGGTTATTCCTAACATGAAACAGACACCGGACATCAGGCTTTACCAGGCGGCTACAGCCAAGGCGTTGGCGGCGCAGCTGGTCTCAACACTGTCTTTTCCAGGCGGCGAGTTGTTCCAGGCTGCCCACGTCGTGGTCCCCAGCGCCGGGATGCGCCGCTGGCTCAGCCAGGAGATCGCCTGCTCTTCTTTGCAGATCTGCGCAGGCGTTGAATTTTCCACCTTCTCCGAATTGGAGTCGCTCACCTGGCCGGGTTTCACCCAGCGCAGGCTCATCCTCGCCGTCCAAGCCGCACTGGAGCGTGCCGCTGGGGGAAGCTGCCCCCAGCTTGCCGAGTTCCGCGACCGCCTTGGGACCGCTGGCGAGCCGATCACCGCATTGGGCAAAGTGGCCCGGCTCTTCTTGGATTACGCCCGCCACCGCCCTGACATGCTGCGCTCCTGGGAGGCCGGAGACGACGTGGACGCCAGCGGGGCGGCCTTGGGCCGCCAGAGTTGGCAGGCCCAGCTCTGGCGGGAAGTCGCGGCGGGGCCGTTTGGGTCCGCCATCTGGCCAAAGCCGCCAAAGCCGCCGAAACTGCCGCAAACTGTTGCCGTTTTCTGCCCGAACGCCTGGTCCAAGCGCGGCGCGGATATCATCGCCAGCCTGGCCGCAGACCACCAGGTGGAGCTATACCAAGTCCTTGCCACGCCAAGCCTGCTGGCCGGTGTCGGCAGCCGCACCCACCTGAACGCCGCCAATCCGCTCAACCAAGCCCTCGCCCAACAATCTGCCGAATTGTCAGCCGCGCTGCGTTCGCTCGCAGAACCCGTCCAACTCGACTCCACCCCGCCGCCAGACACCCTGCTGGGCTGGTTGCAGGCCGATTTGCGTGCCGACTCCCCGCCCCAGCGCCGCATCCTCGATCCTGGCGACCGCTCAATCAGCATTCATCTTTCCCACGGTCTTGACCGCCAAGTCGAAGTGCTGCGCGATGCCATCGCGGCGGCGTTGGCTGCCGATCCGAGCCTGGAGCCGCGCGATATCGCCATCATCACCCCTGATGTCGAGCGGGTCGCCCCATTGATCACCGCCAATTTCGGCCTGGGGCGGCGCGGGGAGCGCATTCACCCGGCACACGGGTTCCGAGTGCGGCTGGCCAGCCGCAGCATCTGGCAGGACAATCCGCTCGCCAAAGTGTTGTTGCGTCTGCTCAGGCTTCCCGACTCCCGGATTGGGGCGTCAGAAATACTCGACCTGTGCGCCGAGCCAGCCATAGCCCGGCGCTTCGGCTTCGGCCCAGACGAATTGACCCGGCTGGGCGAATTGGTCCAGCGGGCCGAAATCCGCTGGGGCCTAAACGCCGCCCACCGCTCGCGTTTCGGCCTGGACATCGCCCAGAACACCTGGATATTCGGCATTCAGCGGTTGGCGCTCTCCGTGGCGATGAGCGACCACGACCTTGACTGCGTTGGAAATATCTCCCCAATCGACGATGTTGACTCCTCAGACATACCCCTCATCGGGGCGATTGGCGAACTGATCCGCCGCCTGGCGATCTTCACCAAGACCGCCCAGGCCGACGCCGACATCCAGACTTGGGTCCAGCGCTGCCACACCGCGTTGAACGAGCTGACCGACGCCGAGTCGAACCACGCGCAGCAAATCCACGCCGCTTTGGCCAGCATGGTCGAAGACGCCTGCGGCATAGACGGCCCGCCACTGAACCGCAAAGCCATCATCGCTGTGATAGAAGCCGATTTCGCCGACCGCCCTACCCGCGCGTCCTTCGGCAACGGCTCGGCCATCGTGGCCGGGTTGTCCCAGCTGCGCTGGGTGCCGCACCGGGTGGTCTGCCTGCTCGGTTGGGACAACCCCAGCTATCCGCGCCGCCAGCGCCAAAGCGGTGACGACCTGCTGGCCGCAAGCCCGATGGCGGGCGATCCAGACAGCCTGCTCGACGACCGGCAAGCCCTGACAGACGCCATCCAGGCCGCCACCCAATCCCTCATCGTGGTCTGCCAAGGACGCAGCGAGGTGACCAATCTGCCAGTCGCGCTATCCGGGCCGATAGCCGAATTCACCGCCTCGCTTGACGCCACCGCGCATACCAGCGAGTTGATTCCAGCCGGTTGCGCGGTGACCAGGCAACACCCATTGCAGCCGTTCAGCCCGAAAGCCTATTCCGGGCCGGGGCCGATCAGCTTCGACACCGCCAGCTTTGCCGGGGCCAAAGCCGCGCAACGGCCAGACAAGGCCGAGGCCGTCAACCGTTTCACCGGCGAATTCCCGGCCTTCCCAAGCGCCGAACCCATCGATCTGGGCGATTTGGTCAATTTCTTCGCCCACCCGGCCCGCCAGCTATTCCGGCTCCAAGCCGGTTTCACCCTCACCGAACGGCCCGCCCCCACCGATGACATCCCGATCCGGCCCGACCCGTTGCAGACTTGGACTCTGGGCCGACGCTATATCGATCTGCGGCTCAGCGGCCACTCCCCCGAGCGGATCAACCGGGCGCTGTGGCTCTCCGGCAGCGTTCCGCCCGCCAAACTGGGAGACACGCTGCTGCGCAAGGTCAACGCCGAGGCGCGGCGGGTCCTCGAACGTGTCCCAGCCCTAGCCGAGCCGCAAATACATGACATCGCCGTGGAATTGGAGGGGTGCTCGCTCTTCGGTCGGGTGACGACCAGAAACAATATGCTGCTCGCCACCGAATTCTCCAATCTGCAGGCGAAACACCGCCTGGCTGCCTGGATTCGCCTGTTGGCGCTCAGCGCTGGCGTTGCTGGGGATTGGTGGGCGATAACGGTGACGAAATCCACCGTGGAACGGTTGGCCGCCCCGAAGCAGGGGCAAGCCAGGCTGTTGCTGGCAGAATTGGCCGCGATCTACCGCTACGGAATATCCCACCCGATACCGGCGTTGCCCAGGCTCAACGAATACTGGTCGATGCTGGGCTGGACCGGTCAAGACCCCTCCCAGCCGCAACACAATTTTGCGCTGCGAAAGCGCTGGGAATGGGAGTCAGACCCGCACTGGACGACTTTCTTCAACTATCCGGAATTGCTCGATCTGCCTGTGCCGACAGATTTCCCGCTGTCCGGCAGCGGGAAATTCCAAGCACTGCTCGCCACCCGCATCTGGGAACCGCTCTACGAACACGAGGTGCCGAAATGACGACAACTGCCGCCTTCGATCCCGGTGGCCCATTGCCGAGCG
>JAIRXX010000089.1 GCA_031268065.1 Propionibacteriaceae bacterium | reverse complement strand
CGTGGGCGACGTCTTGGAGATCGACAAGGTCGATGTTGAGGTTGGCGAGTCGGTGGAATTGACTCCGCTGCTATTGGTTGATGGCGAAGCGGTCACTTCCGATGTGAAGAAGTTGGCGGACGCGCAAGTGTCTGCCGAAGTCTTGGCTGAGACGAAGGGCCCCAAGATTCGCATCCTGAAGTACAAGAACAAGTCTGGGTACAAGAAGCGCCAGGGCCACCGCCAGCGCCACACCCAGGTCAAAGTCACCAAGATCGAGGGCTAGGAGTTTAGGCATGGCACATAAGAAGGGCGCGTCTTCTTCGCGCAACGGTCGTGACTCGAATGCCCAGCGCCTCGGGGTCAAGCGCTTCGGCGGCCAGCAGGTGAATGCCGGAGAGGTCATCGTGCGGCAGCGCGGCACCCATTTCCATCCCGGCGACGGCGTTGGCCGGGGCGGTGACGACACCTTGTTCGCGTTACGCGCCGGGGCCGTCGAATTTGGCGTCAAGCGGGGGCGCCGGGTGATCAACGTCGCCGGTACCGACTGAGGGTTTTTCATTGAGGGGCAGCTTGCGGGCTGCCCCTTTTTGCATATCTAGGTGACATCTTCCCTGGTGGCGGCATTGCGCCTTGCCATTTTCGTAGGCGAGTTGCTATCGTACAAACGATTGCACAGAGTTGCATTCAGGGATTGGTGGGGGAGCCGATCCGCCAGGGCAAGGAGGCGGCATTGTGGCAAAAGAAATCCTCGTTTCATTCGGCATCGACATTGACGCGGTGGCGGGCTGGCTCGGCTCGTATGGCGGCGCTGACTCGCCGAACGACATCCAACGCGGAATTTACGCTGGCCAAGTCGGCATCCCGAGGCTGTTGAAAGTCTTCGAGCGCGCCAACGTCAAAGCCACCTGGTTCATCCCCGGACACTCGTTGGAGACATTCCCCGACGAATGCAAAATGATCGTGGACCAGGGCCACGAAGTCGGCGGGCATGGCTATTCGCATGAGAACCCGGTGGCGATGACTGCGGAACAAGAGCACCGGGTGGTCGAGAAGTGTACCGAACTGCTGGTTGGGCTGACTGGCGAACAGCCTCGGGGATACACCGCCCCCTGGTGGGAGATGAGCGCGGCGACCCCTGCCATCTTGAACGAATTCGGCTACAGCTACGACCATTCGCAATCCCACAAGGACTTGGTGCCGTTCTATTCCCGGATCGGTGACGAGTGGACGTCCGTCGACTATGCCAAGCACCCCGATGACTGGATGAAGCCGCTCAAACATGGCAGGGAAATCGACCTGGTGGAGATTGCCGCCAACTGGTATCTCGACGATCTGCCGCCGATGATGTTCATCAAGTCCGCGCCGAATTCGGCGGGCTGGGTGAACCCGCGCGACATTGAGAAGCTGTGGATGGACGAATTTGAATGGCTGCACCGCGAACTCGACTACGGCGTGTTTCCGATAACGATCCATCCAGACGTGTCCGGACGCCCGCAATGCCTGCTCATGATTGAGCGGGTCATCGCCAACCTCCGGGATGTGGCAGGCGTCACTTTCGCCACAATGGGTGAGATAGCCGACGACTTCCGCCGCCGTTTTCCATTCGGGCGACCTGAGCGCCCCAGGGATTACTGATCGAGGCGGGTAGCTGGTTTGATGTGTGAAATTTGCGGCGCGGAGCATGACTGGTTCGCGGCAGGGGTGCCTGACAGCGCGACTGGACGCCTGCGGGCGCACAGCGGCTTGGCGCGGGCGGCGAATGCGCTGGTGGCCAATGGGGTCCGGGTCGATGTCGATCCAGTGTCGTGCGGGCTGCGGGTAAAAGGCGCGGGCGGGCGTACTTTAAGCGCCACCGGGCTGACTTCCATGCTCTCCGGGATTGGGCGGCTGCTCCACCAACCGCTAGCGCTCGTCCCGCACTGCCGCACCATTGGGAGGATGGATTGGGCCTTGCGGCTGCCGGTGCCCTTGGATTGGGCTATTTTCGGCATCTGGCTCGGCTCGCTGTGCATGGCCTATCCAGAAGATGTCATCGCGGCGACCGGATTGGTGAAAGCGCCTGCCGGGTCGGTGGCCGTCGCGGTGCGGAACGGGAGCATCAAGGCCGCGCTGACCAAGGATTCGGAGGAGTCCTACTTGAGGTTCACCACCGCGCACCTGCTCCCCAGCGCGGTGCGGAGTTCGTTATCGGGTACTGTGTTGAAGGTGACAACTAAGGCACAGCTATGCGTGAAAAACCCGCAGTAACCTTCCTCGCCACCGGAGGCACAATCGCCAGCACCCGTGCTGCCGGGTCGCAGGGCATCCGGCCCACCATGACCGCCCAAGACCTGCTGGGCACAGTCCCGCAAGCTGCCGACGTCGCCGAGGTCACCGCGATCCAAGTCAACCAACAGCCCTCCGCGTCTTTCGGCTTTGCCGAATTGCTGCGAATCTGCGCCCTCGCCCGACAGCAGGTGGCCGATGGCGCCCAAGGGGTTGTGATCGCCCAAGGCACTGATTCCATCGAGGAGACCGCCTACTTCTTCGACCTGCTTTGGGACTGGGATGCCCCGCTGGTGGTCACCGGGGCGATGCGGAATCCCAGCCAGCCCGGCGGGGAAGGCTCGGCCAATCTGCTGGCGGCCATCCAGACAGCTGCCAGCGCCGCCGCGCGCGGGCTTGGGGTGTTGGTGCTGCTCAACGAGCAGATTCACGCCGCCCGCTTCGTGCGCAAATCGCACACTTTCGCCGCCTCTGCCTTCGCCTCCCCGATAGCCGGGCCGCTGGGCTGGGTGGTCGAGGGCATTCCGATATTCCACACTCGCGTGCCCCGCCACCCGAGGCTGGAGCCCACCGCCGCCATGCCTGCGGTGGCGCTGGTGAAATCGGTGTTGGACGACGACGGGCGGCTGCTGCGCGCCCTGCCCGGACTGGGCTACTCCGGAGTGGTGATAGAGGGGATGGGCGGCGGCCACGTTCCGATGTCGGTCTTGCCCGCCGTGGGCGAATTGGTGGCGGCGATGCCGGTCATCCTCTGCTCGCGGGCCGGTGCGGGGGAAGTGATGCGGCACACCTATGGCTTCCCAGGCGCGGAGATCGAATTGATCCGCGACGGGGTGGTCCCTGGCGGTGCGCTGGACGGGCTGAAAGCGCGGTTGCTGCTCACCGTCCTGCTTTCCTGCGGGGCCAGCCGGGAGGAGATAGCGGCGGAATTCTCGGCTCGCGGCTACCTGGCCAACTGACGTTTGCCGCCAGGTCCAGGGGGCGGGCGGAATATTGGCGCCGGGAAACGCGGTCGGGCGTGCCGGTCTCGGCTCAAGCGTGGGCGGTGGCTGAGGACCGCACCACCAGGCTGACCGGCAGCACCTTTGCCTGTGGCTTGCCAGAGTCGATGGCGGCCAGCAAACTCTGGACGGCTGCGGCGCCCATATTGTTCAAGTCGGAATGGATGGTGGTGAGCGGGATGGGGAGCTGGGCGACGATGGGGATGTCGTTGTAGCCGACCAGGGACAAGTCGTTCGGGATGCTCAGCCCGCGCTGGCGGGCCGCGCCCATTACGCCGATGGCGGCGGTGTCGTTGACGGCGAAGATCGCCGTCGGCGGGTCGGCCAGCGAGAGCAGCGAATGGGTGCCGACTACGCCGCCTTCCGCCTCGAAATCGGTGTGTATGATCAGCGCCTCGTCTATCGGCTTGGCTTGGTCGGCCAGCGCTTTGCGATAGCCCAGCAGCCTGTCGTAGGCGGTGGAAGCATGGCGGGGACCGGCCACGATGCCGATCCGGGAATGGCCGAGCTTCAGCAGGTATTCGGTGGCCAGGTAGCCGCCGTTGAAATCGTCGCCCACCACCGCCGGGATTTCCGGCCCGACGTGGCGGTTGGTGGCCACCACCGGCACCGGGAGGTGCGCCATCCGGTAGCTGAATACGGTGTCGTCGCGGTGCAGCGAGGTGACGATGATGCCCTCCACCTGGCGGGAGAGCAGGTAATCCACCGACTCCATCTGGGCGCCCATGTCGTCTGGGGGAGTGGTGAGCATCGCGTGGTAGCCCGAATAGCGGGCCGCCGACTCTATCGCCTGGCAGATGGCGGAGACCACGAAGTCGGTCAGCCTCGGCATCACCAAGCCGATGGTGCGGCTGCGCCGGGTGCGCAAGCTGGACGCGACCAGGTTGGGGCGGTAGCCCATCTCCTGGGCCACGGCGAGCACCCGCAGCGCCGCCGCGCTCCAGCCTCCCGCAGGCTCCTCGCGGCGCAGCACCCGTGAGACCGTGGACACATGCACGCCGGCCCGCTCGGCTATCTGCCGCAGCGTGCCATTGTCGTTGCCGGTCGAATCCGCCACCGCGCCTCCCTTGGTTTGCGGCCATTCTACAAGCAAGCCCCACCCGGCGATCAGGCGTGTTCGACGCGCAACGCGGGCAATCTGGGACGGCGGGGGCGCTTTAAACGGTAGAGTTGCGCAGGTTATGGGGATTCCTTCGTTCGTTGACCGGGCCACGCTTAGGGTTGCCGCTGGAAATGGCGGCAACGGCTGCGCCAGCGTGCGCCGGGAAAAATTCAAGCCGCTCGGCGGTCCAGATGGCGGCAACGGCGGCAACGGCGGCTCCGTCGTGCTGCGGGTGGACCCCGGCTTGACCACCTTGGTCGACTACCACCGCCAGTCGCAGCGCAAAGCCCAGAACGGCCAACAGGGCCGGGGAGATTTCGCCAACGGGGCAAACGGCGAGGATGTCGTGTTGCCGGTGCCCGCAGGCACGGTCGTGGTTGACTGCGACACGGGGGAATTGCTGGCCGACCTCATCGAAGACCACGCCGAAGCTGTGGTCGCCCAGGGTGGCCGGGGCGGGCTGGGCAATGCGGCTCTGGCGTCGTCTGCCCGCAAGGCGCCCGGCTTCGCCCTGCTCGGAGAGGAAGGCGAGCAGCGCGGCATCCGGCTTGAATTGAAAGTGGTGGCCGACATCGGGCTGGTCGGTTTCCCCAGCGCGGGCAAGTCGTCGCTGATAGCGGCCATCTCCCGTGCCAAGCCGAAGATCGCCGACTACCCCTTCACCACCTTGGTGCCCAATCTGGGTGTGGTGGTGCGCGGGGAGACCACCTTCACCGTGGCCGATGTGCCGGGGCTCATCGCCGGGGCCAGCTTGGGCAAGGGTCTCGGGCACGATTTCCTCCGCCATATCGAACGCTGCCAGGCGATTGTGCATGTCGTGGACTGCGCCACCTACGAGCCGGGCCGCGATCCGGTGAGCGACCTGGACGTCATTGAGGCGGAATTGGCCGCGCACGGGGGGTTGGAAGACCGGCCCAGGATGGTCGCGCTGAATAAGGTCGATATTCCCGACGCGGCGGAATTGGCTGAATTGGTCAAAGCCGATATCGCCGCCCGAGGCTGGCCGGTATACGAGATTTCCACCAAGACCGGGCAGGGGCTGCAGCAGCTCGGTTACGCGATGGCCGCGTTGGTGGAAGAACGGCGTCGGTTGGCTCCGCCGCCAACGCCGAAACGCATCGTGATCCGGCCCAAACCGCTGGCCGCCGCCCCGGATTTCGCCATTGAGCAGCTATCCGACCCGCAGACCGGCCCGTATTGGCGGGTGCGGGGGACGAAACCCGAACGTTGGGTGCGGCAGACCGACTTCGGCAACGCCGAGGCCGTTGGGTTCCTGGCCGACCGGCTCGCCCGCCTGGGCGTAGAGGCTGAATTGCTGGAGCGCGGCGCGCAGGCCGGGGACACCGTGGGGATTGGTCCAGACTCCGAGCTGGTCATTTTTGATTTTGCCCCGCAGATTGAGATCGGCGCTGAATTGCTGGCCCGTCGCGGCGACGACCAGCGGCTCAACCAGCCGCGTCCGGCAGCCAGGCGCCGCCGCGCCAAGGATGCCGAATACCACGCCCAAGCCGAGGCTGGGGAGTTGCCTGATTCCGCCGAGGGCGGAGACGGCGGTGACGGCGGTGACTAGCTGGGGCCATCAGTTGGCCGCCGCAAAACGCCTAGTCGTAAAAGTCGGTTCCAGCTCGCTCACTGATCGGCAAGGTGCGCTGGACACCAGGCGGATGGGCGTGTTGGTGGACGCGCTGGCCGCCGCCCGCAACCGGGGCCAAGAAGTGGTGCTGGTGTCTTCGGGCGCGATGGCTTCAGGCATGGCGCCGCTGTTGCTGCGCCAGCGTCCGCAGGACTTGGCCGGTATGCAGGCGGCGGCGGCGGTGGGGCAGAGCCTGCTGGTCGGGCGCTATTCCACCCTTTTCGCCAAACACGGCCTGATCGTCGGCCAGGTGTTGCTGACTGTTGAGGACGTGGCCCGCCAAGGCCACTACCGCAACGCGCTGCGCACCTTCACCAGGTTGCTTGAATTGGGCGTGGTGCCCATCGTCAACGAGAACGACACCGTGGCCACCCACGAGATACGCTTTGGCGACAACGACCGTTTGGCCGCGTTGGTCGCCCACCTGGTCGTTGCCGACGCGCTGATCCTGCTCAGCGATGTGGACGCGCTCTACACCGCCCATCCGGCTGATCCGTCGGCGCGGCGGATAGCCGAGGTGGCCGACTGCGACGAGGTGGACGCCGAGGTGTCCCAGGCCGGTTCGAGCGTCGGCACCGGTGGCATGGAGGCCAAAATCCATGCGGCGGGCATGGCCACCGCGTCTGGCATTCCGGTGCTGTTGGCGGCGGCCCAGCAGGCGGACCAGGCGATTCGCGGCGAAGATGTTGGGACTTTCTTCCACCCCAACGGGAAACGCCGCCGCCGCAAATTGCTCTGGCTGGCGTATGCCTCCAAGACCCAGGGCGAACTCGTGCTGGACCCTGGAGCGGTGCGGGCTGTCACCCAGCGCAACGCCTCGCTGCTGCCAGCGGGGATTCTCGCCGTGCGGGGAGATTTCCACGCCGGAGACCCGGTGCAGTTGGTCAGCGAAAACGGCAAGGTGCTAGCCCGTGGCCTGGTCAACTACGACTCGTCCGAGTTGCCGCTGCTGATCGGAAGGAAGACCGCCGACTTGGCGTTGGCCTTCGGCCCGGAATTCAACCGCGAAGTAGTCCACCGCGACGATCTGATCCTGAGGAAAAAGCCCAGTCAGCCCTGACTGTTGCGCGGCGGGCCAGGCTATAGCCGATCCAGGCCGGTATTCAGCCCTAGCCGATGTTCAGACTCCCAAGCGGTCGCAGATGAGAACCACCAACTCGGCGCCGGCAAACATGCCAATCAACCCCATTATTCCGCCGAAACTGTGTGGCACTGGGACGGGTAGTCCCAAGATTTTGAGAAAGATTCCAATTCCCAGTCCGACAAGAAGGGATACCAACAGGGCTGTCACGGGGCGCAGCCTCCTTTCGCGGGCGGTCAAACGACGCAGAACCCTCGTCAAGCTGGGGACAGCAGGTGGTTCCGCTTCGCCTGGGGTGGCTTGTTCAGATTCCATGACGCACACGCTACTGCCGTCACCGATGTTTCGTCAAACAATTTTGTCCGACAAAATGGTCTGTGATTAGACCGCTTGCTCCAGGGAACGCAGGGCTGACACCATCGCCTCGTTGTGCTCGCGCATGATGGACTCCGCCAAGTCTGCGTCCCCGTTTGCGATGGCGAGCACCAGCCGCTCGTGGGCTGCGGTGGTCTCGACTGGCTTGCCTGGCTGCAGCGAGAGCCGCTGGTGGAACCAAGCCAGTTGCAGACGCAGGCGTTTGCTGATTTCCAGCCCCGCCTGATGCCTCGAAGCGCGCCCGACCACGCGGTGCAATTCCTCGCTGAGTTCTGAATAACCGAGCGGATCGAAGCTTTTCACTGCCTCGCGCATGGCCTGCAAGAGTTCGTGGAGCCGGGTTATGTCGTCCTTGGTGGCGTTCAGTGCGGCATGCCTGGAGAGCAGCGTTTCGACAACGGTTACAACTTCGGCAAGTTGGATCGCGTCGGCCAGGGATAGGGTTCGTACCCGCGTTGCCCGGTGTGGCACAACCTCCACCAAGCCATCTCCGTCAAGCAGCCGCAAAGCCTCGCGGACAGTCGCCCTGCCGACACCGTACCGTTCGCAGAGTTCGGCCTCCACTAGCCGTTGTCCGGGCACGAATTCACCACGCGCGAAGGCCGCGCGAAGGGATTCCGCCACCTGGTACGGCACTCGGCCTTCCGGCAGGATTTGCTTGGCAGTCATCGTGCTCCTTAGCTGGCATTCACTCGGCGACTTGCGAACGCCAGCAGTATAGCTTTACGACGCCGCCCTGCCTGGCCATTTTGCCGACAAACTTGTAGTACAAGATTGTTTGATACTACGATGTCGGCAGTTAGCGTCTCCCGCGATGGCCTGCAGGCTGGCGGGATGGAGAGAATCGAGGCAGGCATGCTCGAAAAACAGTTACGGGTGGTGGTGGCCACCCCGCTCCCAGAGTCCCTCTGCGAGCAGATTGAGGCGGCTCTGCCGCGGATACATTTGGTGCGCGACCAGTCTCTTCTTCCCCCAGAGCGCTGGGCGGCTGATTTTTCCGGCGATCCAACGTTCCGGCGCACAGCCGAGCAGCAATCCGCCTTCGAGCAGTTGATCGACTCGGCTGACGTCCTCTACGGGATACCAGACGCAAAGCCAACGGCGCTCACCCGCGCGGTGCGGGCGAATCCGGGCCTGAAATGGGTGCAGATCATGGCTGCGGGAGGAGGCGCCCAGGTTAAAAAAGCCTGCTTGAGCGCCGAAGAGCTATCCCGGGTGATCTTC
>JAIRXX010000159.1 GCA_031268065.1 Propionibacteriaceae bacterium | reverse complement strand
GCAAAATGTTGCCCCACCGGCGATCTGCCGGGCGAACGGGCTCTCGGAACCCCCGAGCGCTGACACGTTATGACCCGTCCCGGACTACTGGTATCGGCACCCAAAACTGCATTATGCCTGGTCATACCTACTTAATTAGGGGCCAGCCAGTACGGATTTGAGACTTTCACCAGCGACCAGCGATGACGCGGATAGAATAATAGACACGTAGAAAAGAACATTGCTTGCTCGGTGGGCTAAGACTCCCAAGTCCACTCACCAAACCACCACCGCTTGGGTAGGTCACCGAGCTTTTGCGGACGGGCGTCCCAACCCCCCACCGGGACGCCCGTCGTTCATTCCCAGAAGTTCCCAGCGGTCACACCCGCAGTCCGTCGTGGACGACCCTCCCAGCCTGGATGACGGTGCGCGGATGGGATTCCTCCCAGAGGATGTCCGGGGTAGCCAGCACATCGCCGTCGAGGATAAGCAAATCTGCCACGCAGCCCCGCTGCACCCGCCCCAAGTCCGGGCGTTGGAAAATTTCGGCATTGGTCATGGTGGCGGCCTCAATCGCCCGCTCGACCCCTTCCACTTCCGCCTGCAGCCGCAATCCGCCCAATTGCTCATCTTCAAGGTCGCCCATCAGATCAGAGCCAAAACCGATCGGGATGCCGTGGGCGCGGGCGATCCGGATCGCGTCTTTGCCCTGCATCAAGACCGCCGAGTTCTTATGCCGCCCAAATTTGGTTAGCCCCACTTGGTCGCCGCGCCGGTCCATAGCGTCGTAGGCGATGAGGGTCGGCACCAGATAGGCGTGAGCCGCCGCCATGACTTCGGCGCTCACCTGGTCGAGCAGGTTGCCGTGCTCAATCGTCCGCACCCCGTTGCTGACCGAGTGGATGATCGCCTCCGGCGAATAGGCGTGGGCTGCCACATAGCTGCCGCGCCGATCAGCCTCGTAAGTGGCGGCACGCACTTCCTCGGCGGAATATTGCGGCATCTTGAGCGGATCGGATTCGCTGATCACGCCACCCGACGTCAGCAATTTGATAGCGGTCGCCCCACGGCGGAAATTCTCCCGCACCGTGCGCAGCACCTGGTCCACGCCATCGACGACGGTGGTGGAACATCCGCAATGGGCATCGGCGTCGTAATCCGGGTGGCGGCCATCGCCGTGTCCGCCGGTCTGGCTCAGCGCGGCGCCGGTGTAGAGATAGCGCGGAGTCGGCAGCAGCCCCTCGCGGATCGCCCGCGCCAAACCCGCGTCACCGCCGGCCACATCGCGGATGGTGGTGAATCCCCGGCGCAGGGCGCGGCCCAGCCGGTGGGCGGCTTTCAACGCGACATAGCTCAGCGGCGAATGCTCAATCTCTTCCAGGCTCATCGAGATGCCGTAGGCGTGGCAATGGGCGTCGGTCAAACCGGGTAGCACGCTGCGCCCAGCCGCATCGACCACCCTGGCGGCGGCGGGAATTTCGGCATTCGCGTCGATGTTGGCGATCTCACCGTCAACGGCAAGTATCGTCGTGGGGTCGGCAGCGGGCGTACCCGCAGACACTATTCGGGCATTGGTTATAGCCAAGAGTTCCATCAGACCACCTCCATCCGCACCCGCTCACCGGCCTCAATGGTCCGGGAAACCGTGCAGAGCTTCGCATGTGAAATCTCAACCGCTCGCGGCAATATGGCCTGGGCGGCGACTCCCTCCAGCGTGTCATCGAATTCCAAGTTGAAACGCACTTGGAGGTCGCCCAATTTGTTGCCATCCCCGTCTTGCTGCTTCACCGCGCTGGCGGTCACTTGGAAGTGCCTGAGGCTCTGATGCCGCGACGTGGCCTGGTCAACGTCGATGGCCGAGCAACCGGCCAACGCGGCCAGCAGCAATTCCACCGGGGTGAAGCTGGCATCGCTGCCATCGCCGATGCTGATCGCCCCGCCTCGGGCGTTAATGGCAGAGTATTTGCGGCTTGCGCGTCGATTCAGCCCCACTGCGACTGCTGGGCTCTCATTCTTGGTCATATTTCTCGATTCGGTAGCCTCGGATATGCGCCGGTCCCATCCTAACTTGTTAGCTCCGAACCCTGAACGACCTCAGGACGGGCATCTTATCTCCGGTAGGGTTGTCGGTATGCCCGTTTTGAAACGCCCTAGCGCCGTGGTCTTTGATTGTGACGGGTTGCTGATGGACACCGAGTCGCTTTGGGAAGAGGCGATGTTGGATCTCTACGCCAAAAATGGCGTGGAATTGACCCCCGAATTACGCCTGTCCCAGCTCGGGATCAGCGTCGAGCGGAGTTCCGAGATAATGTCCGAACTCTTCCCCGGCGCGCAGAACCCGGCTGATTTGTGCCGCGAACTTGTCGCCGGGGTGATGGAATTGATCGGGCAACGCGCGGTGCCGATGCCTGGGGCTGAAGCCGTGGTGGCAGCGGCGGCGGCCAGCGGCGTCCCGCTCGCGGTGGCCAGCAATTCCCCGGTGGACATCGTGGATTTGACCTTGGCCAAGGGCGGGCTGCGCGACTTCTTTGAGGTGCTGGTGACCGCAGAGGACGTGACGCATCCCAAACCCGCGCCCGATATCTACCTGACCGCCTGTTCCCGGCTCAATGCCGCCCCCCGCGAAGCGATAGCCTTCGAGGACTCGCTCACCGGCGTCACCGCCGCCGCCGCCGCAAAGCTGAAAGTGGTCGCCGTCCCCACTTACCACGAAATGCAGCTGGACGCCCACCTGGTGTTACGCAGCTTGGACGACCCGCAACTGCTTTCCTGGATCAAAGCCTGGTGAGCTGCCCCGCTGCGGCTCTCAGCTCCCGGAGGCTTTTTCAGCGCTGGCGGGGGTTGCCTTGCTGGCCGTCACCTGGTTCAGCGCCCGCATCACGGCGTCGCGCAGCCGCTTCGACCTGCTGAAGACAACAACCACGGCGATGATTGCGGCGACTTTGAGAATCGCAACCGCCAACATCGGCGAGTCGGTGGCGAATGCGGCGATGGCGGAGAAAACGGCCAAGCCGCCAGCGGCGTACACCGTTCCCCAGAGCACCCAGCCGATAGACGCTGCTGCGGTGTAACGCGGCCAGCGCCAGCCAACCAGGCCTGCGGAGAGGTGGGTGGCGGTCTGAATACCCACAGTCAGGAAACTGACTGGGATCAACGGCCACCCCCAGCGCTCCAGCCGCGCTATCGCCGCATTGGCTTTCGCTGAGCGCAGCCGCTCGGCCCGTGCGCCGCGAATCACCCCGGCGCGCACGGCGCGGCCCAGCCAGTAAGTGCATTGCGACCGCACGGCGGCAACCAGGGTGAGCAAAGCCACCGCCAATGCGAATGGCTGGCTCAAAATCCAGTCGACCACGGGCTTGAGCCTACTCCGCACCCCTGCCGATGGTAAATCTCCGCACCGCTGCCTCGGCAACACTGCCCATCGGCCCATCGGCCCATCGGCGCCGTCGTCCCCGCTGGATCGCCTTCGGACACAGGTCAAACGGCGATAGACTTTATGGAAGCGGTTCCATTAATATAGCTGTCAGGGGGGCAGCCCAGCTTGGCCGCTGGACGAACCGAAGACACTGTTCGCAATCCGCGAAAGACAAAGGAGACCCAATGTCCATCCAGCTTCCTAAAGGCTTCACCTGGGGAACCGCCACCGCCTCCTACCAAATAGAGGGCGCGGTGAACGAGGACGGGCGCGGGACGTCCATCTGGGACACCTACAGCCACACCCCCGGCTTGGTGCTGAACGGCGACAACGGCGATGTCGCCTGCGACCACTATCACCGTTGGGAAGAGGACTTGGACCATTTGGCGCGGCTCGGCGTGCAGGCCTACCGCTTCTCGGTGGCTTGGCCCCGGATTCAGCCCCTCGGCGCCGGCGCGGTGAACCAGCCCGGCATTGATTTCTATGACCGCTTGGTGGACGGGCTGCTGGACAGGGGCATCCGCCCGATCTGCACCCTCTACCACTGGGATTTGCCCCAGCCGCTGGAGGACGCCGGTGGCTGGCAGAACCGCGAGACCGCCTACCGGCTGGCAGAGTACGCCCAGATCATAGCGGCGGCGCTCGGTGACCGCATCGACACCTACACCACTTTGAACGAGCCTTGGTGCAGCGCCTTCCTGGGCTACGCATCCGGTGCGCACGCCCCCGGCCTCACCGAGGCGTTGGCCGCGCTCAAGGCAGCCCACCATCTCAACCTAGCTCATGGCCTGGCCGTCCAAGCGATCCGGGCAAAGGTGCCAAACACCAAGGCGTCGATAACGCTGAACCTGCACAAGGTTCGCCCAGCGTCCTTAGCCCCGGAAGACCTGGACGCTGTGCGGCAGATAGAGGCGGTCGGGAATGAGATCTTCCTGAGGCCGCTGCTAGAGGGCTGCTACCCGAGCGACCTGATCGCCGATGTCGCCGACATCACCGATTTCAGCTTCGTGCAAGACGGCGACCTAGCCGAGATCAAGCAACCGTTGGACTGCCTGGGGATCAACTACTACTCGTCCTCGGTGGCCCGTAGGCGCCCCAACGACTCCACCTCCACCGCCACCGGCGGCCACGGCGGCGGCTCTCCCTGGGTGGGCGCCGACAATGTCGAATTCCTCGACCCGACCGGCCCGCTGACCGACATGGGCTGGAATATCGACCCACAGGGCTTCACCGAATTACTGGTAGGCGTCTCCAAGCGCTACCCGGATTTGGAGCTGGTGGTGACCGAGAACGGCTCCGCCTTCCCGGACACCCTGGAGGCCGATGGCAGCGTCCACGACCCGAAACGGGTGGCCTACCTCGAATGGCATGCGGAGGCCCTGGCCGAGGCGATCCGGCTAGGCGCCAAGATCACCGGCTACTACGCCTGGTCGCTGCTGGACAATTTCGAGTGGTCCTGGGGCTACGCCCGCCGCTTCGGCCTGATCCACGTCGATTACGGCAACGGCCAGGCCCGCCACTGGAAAGACTCCGCCTACCGCTACCAGAAGCTGATCGCCGAGACCAGCGCCAGCTGAGGAAATCCCGCGCGAAGAGCCAGCTTTACCCATCCGGCCCCACGCGAGAGTGTCGGGCCTAGGCCAGGATGGGGCGTACCGAAGTACCAGGCTCTGCGCGGGATGGCCCAGCCGGCCCAACAAAGAGCGCCCCGCCGCACCAGCAACAGCTTGAAACGGCGGGGCGCTCACCAAACTCCTACCCTTTGACGGCACCGGCGGCCATGCCGCGAATCATCCACTTCTGCACCAGCAGGAACATGACCAACGGAGGCAGCGCGGCCAGCGTCGAGGCGGCCAGCATCTGGCCCCACTCGGTGTGGTATTGCTGGATGAACTCGCGCAGGCCGATGGGGATGGTCCGGGCGTCCGGGCGCTGCAAGAACGCCGAGGCGACCATGTACTCGTTGTAGGACTGCAAGAAGGCGAAGATCGCCACCGCCGCCGCTCCCGGCCCGGCCAGCGGGACCACGATTCGCAGCATGGCTTGGAAGGAAGACGCGCCATCGATCCGGGCGGCCTCTTCAAGCTCGCGCGGGATGGAGTCGAAGAAGCCCTTGAACATCCAAGTGCAGAAGGGCAGCGACATGACCACATAGAGCACCACCGCTGGCACCGGGGTGTTCATCAGGCCGAGCTTCCGGAAGAGGATGAACAGCGCAATCACCGAGAGCACGATCGGGAAGAGCTGGAAGACCATCAGCGCCGCCGAGTACACCGCGTTCACCTTCGTCTTGTAGCGGGACATCGAATAGCCGGCGAATCCCGCCGCGACCAGGGTTATCGCCGTCGTTATCAGCGCGATGACGATGGAATTGCGGAACCACAGCCAATAGTCGGTGCCCTGGGTCACCACGATGTAATTGTCCAGCGACACCCGCTCCGGGAAGAGCGTCGAGCCATGCAGGATATCCATCGTGGGCCGGAAAGAGTTGATGGCGGTCAAGATCAGCGGAATATTGATCAGGAGCATCCCGAATAGCAGCGCGATTGAGAGCAGCCAGCCGCGCAATTTCTTTTTGCTGTTGCTGTTCATGACAGTTCATCCGCTTTCTTCTGGAGCTTGAGCATGAAGTAGGCGAGGATGCCCAGGACGATCAGCGTCACCACCGCCGCCGCTGAGCCAGTGCCCAAATCTCGGTAAATCGCCTCGTCGAAGGAGAAGATCATCAGATTTCGCGCGTTTGGGGAATTGTTGGTGAGCAGATAGGGAGTCTCGTAATCGTTGACCGACCAGATCGTCATCAACACCCACAGGATCGAACTCATCGGCAGCATTTGCGGGAAGGTCACATTCCAGAAGGTCTTCCACTTTCCAGCGCCGTCGATGGCCGCCGCCTCGTCCAGCACCGGATCGAGCGATTGCAGCGTTGCCATCAGCGAAACCAGCATGAATGGGAACGAACGCCAAGCCTTGACGACGATGGCGGCAACCGCCGTCCAAGTGGGATCGTTGAAGAAGAAGATGGTGTCCACGCCGAACCAGCTCAGCATTTGGTTCACCGCGCCGTTCTCGTCCTGCATCATCCAGCGCCAGGCAGTCATGCCGACAATCGGCGGAATGACCCAGGGGACGATAAACCCCACCCGGAGCATCGTGCGCATCGGGATGTCCTGCGACAACAGCAATGCCAATCCCAGGCCGAGCAGGTAGCTCAAGATCACCCCGCCAATGGCGAAGATGATCGAAAACCGCACCGCATTCCAGAAGTCGGGATCTTTGAAGAGGGCGCCATATTTGTCGAAGCCCACCCAAGCCTGTGACGGATTGGTGGTCTTTCCCCGCTGGAAGCTGTACAGAATGCCCTGCACCAACGGGTAGAGCTGTGCCACGCCGAGCAAGAAGATGGAGGGCAGCGCCAGATTCAACGACAGCCAACGATCACGCCGCGTCTGCATATCGCTCGCGCTAATCGCTTTGGCATCCTTTTTCGCCATCAGTTCTCCTGAGATTGTCCGATGGCGTGTCCAGGCCCAACGACTGAGCCTGGACACGCCGTTATCAGAAACCTAGCCATTGCTGGCTATGTCCCTTGTTACTTCCCTTCGTCCACGAAACCCTGGACTTTGTCCTGAGCCACCTTGGCCGCCTCGTCCACATTCTTGCCTGAGAACAGCGCCCGTTCCAGGTCTTGCATGGTCGAGTCGCCATCAATGGTGTTCAAAGCGGCAGAACCGTTAGGCGCCAGCGCGAAGAGCGGCTGTCCAACTGGGGCGCCCCAGGCAGCGACCGACTCGCGGTAGAGCGGAGCGGAATCGAACATCGGATCGGAGTCGATGGTCTTGCGCGGGGAGACGCCGGAAGCGCCGCCGAGGAAGAGGTCACGGCCATTTTCAGACCAGAAGGAGATGAACTTCATCACTTCGGCGGGATACTTGGTGGCTTTGTAGCCCATGATCCCGTTCACAAAGTAGAGGCCGAGCTTCTGGCCGTCATCGTTGGCCAGCGGCGGCAGCACCTTGACAGCCTTCAGGCTTTCCTCGCTGAGGCGGGGCGCGATGGACGGAGAGTCCTGCACGAAAGCAGCCTTGCCCTGGTTGAACAATTCGATGGCCTCATCTTGGGAGATGGTGGTGGCTGTCGGGTTGATGCAGCCGGTGCCGCCCTCGCCCATAGAGGCGATGAAATTCAGCGCTTCCAATTCCTTGGGGCTGGTGATCGCGGCGTTGCCGTCCTTGTCGAACATGCCCGCGCCGAAGGAGATGCCCTGCTGGAAGGTCCAGTGCGGGGTGCCGCCGTCAGCTACGCCGTAGATGTTCTTATCGGATTTGTGAACCGCGTCGCAAGCCTTGGCGAAGTCTTTCCAGGTGGTCGGAACCTCGATGCCGGCCTTCTCCAGCACGTCACTGCGATAGAACCACACCCGGATATCGGTCGCCCAGGGGATGGACAGGTAGTTGCCCTGCGCATCTTTGTAGTAGTCCAACATGCCCTCGGTGAAGTCGGCGGCGGTGCCGTCGGCCTGCCACTGCGAGATCAGGTCGTTCAACGGCAAGATGGCGTCGGCGTCCTGCTGCAGGCCGAAGGGCTGGAACCCGCCACCGGTGGAGACATCGGGAGCAGAGTCAGAGCCAACGGCCTGGGCAAAGGTCTGATACCAGTTGTCCCAGCTCTTGTTGGTGTAGTTGATCTTGATACCAGAATTTTCTGCCTCGAACTTGTCGATCAGCTTCTGGGCGGCTGCCGGGTAAGTGTCAGCCGGACCCCAAGCCATGTCCCAGAATTCGAGGGTCACCGGTTCCGCTGGCGGCGGCGTATCGCTGCCAGAGGTGGTGGGCGCGGGGCCACCGCATGCCGTCAGGGCCAATGCGCCCACCGCCGCGAAGGCAATGATGGCTTTGAGTGACCGTGGATGGTTTCTCATGAAGAGTGCTCCTTCCTAAGGAAAACAGACTCGCCGCCCCAATGCCGGTCTGCGGCACTCAAGGCCGCCGGTCGAGCATATGCGGATAGCGAATGCAGAGGGTTTCGAGACTCGGCCATCGTGGCATGAGCCTCAAGCAGCGCCAGTCGGCGCGGTGTCTGGTAGCTGTGTGGCCACACGGTAGCACCGGTCGCGTCCACTTTCACCACCTCCCCTGGGAATGCCGCTCGCGGATCGCCGACGAGTGTTTCCAAGGAGCCGAAGGGGCCGAAGGCTTTTATAGTCGCCTTCTGCCGGTGTGGCCCGCGCACACAACTCAGGTGTGCGTGGGCGGTGTCGAGACGAGCGTCGGCCAGCACCGCTTGGGCGCCGACCACAACACTGTCTAAAGTTTTCACAGGCATCCCAGCTGCCTGCAGCATCGCCAGCGCGTTGAACAAGGCGGTCTGCGGTGACATATCCCCCGCCGTCAGCGCCAACACCTCCACCCAGTCGAGGGTGAGCGGGCCAACCGCTGCGGCGAATTGGGCCAGCGCCGGGGAGAAGAGCTGCGGCGTATTCAAGATCAACGGGATGCCAGCATCCGCCAAGCGGTCGATTGCAGCCGGGCTGGGGTCCATCGGCTCGTCCACGACCACGGCGAGCGGATTGGCGCCGAGCGCCTCGGCCACCAGGTCCGGCCAGTCCGGACAGGCCGCCAGCACCCAGGCCAGATGGTGATCGGCGCGGGGGACCACCTGGTAATAACGCGGCAGGGTGCCAACGGCGGAAACCAACTGCCGCCGCTGGCCGGGGTATCCAGTGCCGCTGATCACAAGGTCGAAGCGCTCGCTCATCACAGCACCGCCCGATCCGCCGCCGCAGACGCCAATTCCGCCAGGCCGAGCGCGTAATCGAGGTCTTCAACCAAGGTTTCGACGCTGTAGCGCGGCTCGGCGCCGTCCATGATGCCGAGCAATTCCCGCCACTCCGCCAGATAGCCGTTTTCAAGGCCGCCGCCGAAGACGCTGGTAGAGCCGTCGGGAAGGACGACGGTAGTGGTAGCGCTTCCAGTGTGGACATACGAAGGTGGGAAATTCATTTCAAAGCTCAGATCGTGTCCGAAGACGCTGAGCGTCCAATCTGGCCGCCAGGTGCCGCCGGTGCGGGCGAGCAATTCGAGGGTGCCTCCGACGCCGACGGCGGTGATGGCATAGCCCCAAGGCTTCGCTGGAACCGCGTGGGCGACGTCGGTGATCGCGGGGATGAAATGGCGCAGGTGCGGCAGATTGTGGATGGCCAGCCCCAGCACCCCGCCGCTCACCAATTCTCCTGGAGTCGGCGTCGGCCCCGCCCCGCCGGAAGCCGGACGGACGATCTGGCTAGCCATGTCCTCAAAATATTCGTTCGCCGGGATGTGGCAGACCAAGCGTGCGTGGAAGGGGCCGTGTCCGGCAAGATCGCCCCAGCTTCGCAGCGCCTCAAGCGCCCGCAGCCAGCCCTCATCGTAAGTGTGCATGGCGCCGACCACCAGGCTAGCGCCGCTGGACGCCACTGCCTTCCGCACCTGCTCTGCCTCGTCGCGGCTCACGCCGAGTGGCTTTTCAACGAGGATTCCGCGCACTCCCGCAGCACAGAGTGCCATCGTCTGCTGGGCGTGGAAGGCATTGGGAGAACCGATGACGGCGATGTCGATCTTGGCGGCTGAGAGCAATTTCTCCATGCTCTGACAGGCCAAAGCGCCCAGTGGCCGGGCGACTTCCCGCGCCAATTCGAGATTCGGGTCAAGCACGGCCACCACTTCGACCCGTCCGTCCAGACGGGCGATAGTAGGGAGATGGATCGCCTGGGCCACCGGCCCAGCGCCTATCATCCCTACTCTTAGGCTGACCATGCTTCCTCCGCGATGAGGTAAGTTACCAAAACGTTATGAACTGTTATCGACCGTTCACTTTTAGCAGAGCTTAGCAAAGGAGCATACTTAAGAGCAACGTTCCGGCGAAGCCGAAACCAAATAGTTATCTGAACACAGAGCGAGGTATCAGTGATGACGCCCGACAAAGCAGGGGTAGCTGCAGCGGGCAAAGACGCCGAGACGCCGAGGCGGATCAGCAGAGGCCCCTATCGCAACGGCAGGCGCACCCGTGGGCAGATCGTCGCCGAGGCGATGACGGCGATTGCCGAGCGCGGGTTCCACGGCACGTCGCTGCGTTCGATCGCGGCAGCGGTGGGAATATCCCCGGCTGCGCTGCTGCGCCATTTCGAGTCTAAGGACGGATTGTTGACGGCGGTGCTGAAAACCTGGGCACTGCTCTCAGACGATCTACAGGGTTTGGACCTGCGCGGCCTGCAACGCTGGCGGGCGCAGCATGACGTCATGGTTTGGCACACCGCCAATCGCGGGCTGCTGGTATTCTTCATCACCCTGGCCGCCGAGGCCACCAGCGCCGACCATCCGGCCCGGGAGTATATGGTGCCCCGCTATCAAACGGCGGTGGACCTATTCGCAACCAGCCTGATCGAAGCGGCAGAGGATGGCGAAATAGCGCCGCTCACCTTGGCTGAGGCCCGGATAGAAGCCCGAGCGCTGCTCTCTTTCATGGACGGTATCGAAATTCAATGGCTGCTGGACCCCGACCTTGACATGGTTGGCGAGGTGGATATTTTCGTTGCGCACACCCTAGAGCGCTTGCAGAACCGACGCCAGCACTGACCTCCCCGGTCGTGCGCGGACGCGGCGGATGGGGTAAGTTCGGGGATCGGCCCCCTGGATACTATTTTTATCCGGGGGGCCTCAACCTTTATGACCTACCCGGTCGCACGCAGACGCGGCCAGCCCCAGATTTGGGTACCCACAAGACGAATCGCGGCGGTCG
>JAIRXX010000082.1 GCA_031268065.1 Propionibacteriaceae bacterium | reverse complement strand
CTGAAGAAGATCACGCCGGACTGGAACAGCGTCCAATTGGTGAATTCGGAGAAGCAGGCCGAGCCGACGAAGGCGCTGGTCCAGGCCGCGTCAGCGGTCACCGACGCCCCGCGCTTCGCCACCATCAACGCCGACATGAACCAAGCGCTGATGGATGCCCTGGCTGAGGTAGCCGCTGGCAAAGCGACTCCGCAACAGGCGGCTGAGACCTTGAAGACCCAGCAGGAAACTGTTGGATAACCACTGATTCCCTCCGGGGTGCGGCTGGGGTGAACCTGGCCGCACCCCAACGGGCCCGACTTAGGCACCTCATGGCAGCAAGAAAGAAAATGGCGGTGGCTCCCGCCGGTCAGAACCGCTCCAAACGCCGCAACAAGGGAATGCAGGTGGCCGGGCTGCCCTGGATTCTGCCGGCGTTCATCTTTGTTGTCGGCCTCATCTATTACTCAATCGGCTATACCGGGTATATCTCCACCCTGGATTGGGACGGCCTGTCGCCCAAGGCGAATGCCGTGGGCATGGGCAACTTCTCCAAGATGCTCGGCGATCAAATTTTCTGGGACGCGCTGGGGCACACGGCGGTGTTCTACCTGGTCACTTTCAGCGTGCAGACGCTGCTGGGCTTCACCCTTGCCGCCATCTTGCACACCAAGGTCAAGCTGGCGACGCTGCACAAAGTGGTCATCTTCATCCCCACCGTGCTCGCCCCGGCGACGATGGCGCCAGTCTTCCGGATCATGTTCGCCGATGACGGCATGATCAATGAGATTCTGCGCGGCATCGGGCTGGGCGCGTTGGCGCATCCGTGGCTGGCCGACGGCGACACCGCGCTCCCGGCGTTGATGCTGATCACTATTTGGCAGTGGACGGGCTTGACTTTCATCCTCTACTACGCGGCGATGAGCCAGATCGAGCCGGACTTGCTGGAGGCGGCGCGGCTCGACGGGGCGGGAAACTTCCGCACCCTTTTCCACATCGTCTGGCCGGGCTGCCGGGGGACCACCGTGTCGCTGGCGATGCTCGGCTTCATCGGCGCGCTTAAAACTTTCGACATCCCCTATCTGGTCACCACTGGAGGCCCGCACCACGCCACTGAATTCCTGGGCACCTACATTTACCGCCAAGGCATTAGGCAAGCCCATATCGGCTACGCGGCGGCGGTCTCGATAGTGCTGCTGGTGCTGGCGGTCGGCGGCGCGGTCATCATGAGCCGGGTCAACCGGAAGGAGGTGCAGGGCTGATGTTCGAGGTAAGAAGCACCCGCAGCAAAGTCATCCTGCAGATCGTCCTGCTGGTCTTGACCATCCCCTTCCTGCTGCCGTTGATCCAAATGGTGCAGGGTTCGCTGGCCGGTCGCGGCTTCCACAATTACGCGGTGGTCTGGGAGACCGGCGTGGTGCCGACCTTCTTTATGAATTCGGTGCTGGTGTCCGCCGGGGTGATGATCCTGGTCTTCCTGATGAGCATGACCGCCGCCTTCGGTTTCTCCAAGCTGCACATCTTCGGCAAAGAGGTCTACTTCTGGATGATGCTCGCCGCGTTGACGCTGCCCGAAGTCATCTTGCTGTCCCCGCTCTTTGTCACCGCCACCAAGCTGCACCTGTACAACTCGCTGTTGGCGGTGGTCCTTCCGTTGGCGGCTTTGCAGCTGCCCTTCGCCATCTTGCTCACCCGAAATTTCTACGACGGCATCCCCACCGAGTTGATCGAGGCCAGCAGGATCGACGGCGCCAACGTGCTGCAAGTCTTCTGGCACATCATCCTGCCGCTGACCAAGCCAATCGCCTCGGCGGTGATGGTGCTGACCCTGATCAACGCTTGGAACAGCTATCTGCTGCCGTTGGTCTTCTTGCAGGACCGGGCAAACCAAGTGGTCACCTTGCTTCCGCAATTCTTCGTCGGCGAGTACACCAACGATCAGACCAAGATTCTGGCCGCCGCGGTGATGACCGCGCTGCCGGAGATTCTGGCCTACGTGCTCATGCAGAAGAATTTCGAGCGCGGCCTCGCGGCTGGCGCGCTGAAGTGACGAGCCGACGATGTTGGCAGTGAGCAGATTGCGGGCGGAGCACCTTTACCAGCAGGTGGTAGGCGTGCCAACGCCTCGGCTGTCCTGGCAGACGCTCAGCGATGTTCCCGGTTGGGAGCAGACTGGATACCAGCTGCAAATCGACCGTGGCGACGGCTGGACCACAGCCTTGCCAACGCATTCCGCCGAACAGGTCTTGGTGGCTTGGCCCTTCCCGGCGCTGGCTTCGCGCGAGTTGGCCCAGGTCGCCGTCCGCGTCTGGGGCGGCGATGGGAGCAGCAGCGAATGGTCCGCGCCGCTGCAATTGGAGGCGGGGCTGTTCCAGCGCTCGGATTGGGTGGCGGGGCTAATCCGGCCCAGCCGCCAAGGCGACGACCTGGCCAGCTATCTGCGCCGGGAATTTGAAACAGGCAAAATAGCCAAGGCGCGGCTCTACATCACCGCACAGGGGGTGTACCGCTGCTGGATCAACGGCCAGCCAGTCGGCGCGGACCGATTGCAACCGGGTTGGACCAGCTATTCCCACCGGCTGCGCTATCAGTGCTACGACGTGACCGAATTGATTCAGCAAGGCGCCAATGCCATCGGGGTGGTGCTGGCCGACGGCTGGTACGCCGGACGGCTGGGCTGGTGGCGCGGCGGGCTGCGCCAGCTCTACGGCGAGCACACCGGCGTATTGGCGCAATTGGAGCTGACCGACGCCTGCGGTGGGCGGCGCGTGATCGGCAGCGACCGGGAATGGAGCTGGGGGACCGGCGGCATCACCGCCACTTCTTTCTACGACGGCGAGCGGTTTGACCAGCGCCTAGAGCCGGTGGGCTGGGACCGGGCCGGATTTGCCGCTGCCGGTTGGCGGGGGGTCGAAGTGGCCGAGCTGCCCGCCGCCGCCCTGGTCGGGCCGCAATTCCCGCCGATTCGCGTGGTCGGGTCCATGCCGGTTGCGGCCTGGCTGACCAGCCCCTCCGGGCAGCGGCTGGCGGATTTCGGGCAGGTGGTCACCGGCTGTTTGAAGCTGCGGCTGCGCGGGGCGGCTGGAGCCAAGCTGAGCGTCCAATTTGCCGAAGTTCTGGACGGCGGCGAATTGGCGCTGCGCCCGCAACGCACCGCCCACAACACCGACGAGGTGATCTTGGGCGACCAGGGCGAATTGGAGTGGGCGCCGAGTTTCACTTTCCGCTCCTTCCGCTTCGCCGCCATCGA
>JAIRXX010000027.1 GCA_031268065.1 Propionibacteriaceae bacterium | reverse complement strand
TGGTCTTGGTAGACATGGTGAATGGCAGCGAGTAACCGCCAACGGCGCGGTGCTTGCCATTCTCGCCAACCGGCCAGAGCATGAAGCCAGCCTTCTCTCCGAGGCCCGCCCAGACGTCGCCTAGCGACCAAGTGCCGGTGATGAAGAAGGGTGAAGAGCCAGCGTTGAATTTGCTTGTGGCGTCAGCCAGCGTCAACGCCAGCGCGTCCTCGTTGAAGTAGCCTTTCTTCATCCAATCCTGGAAGTCGGTAGAGCCCTTCAGCCGTCCTGGCGTGTCATAGGTAGAACCGGGAACGTTGAAGACCCAGTTGTTGATGGTCTGGGGCTCGTCATACCAGCCGTTGAACAGCGAAAGGTTGTGCAGTGCCGGCCATTTCTCCGAATCGCCCAGGGTGACGGGGACCATGCCTGCGGCCTTCGCCTTGTCGAGGGTCTCCATGAAGACCTTGGGATCGTCGAGGACCGTACGGTCGGTGACGCCGAGTTCAGCCAAGATTTCCTTGTTGTAGAAAACGCCGACGTATTGAATCGCCTGCGGGACCGCCACTAGGTTGCCCTCCCCCAGCGTCTTGCCGTCAGCGGTGAACCTGTTGACCATCAAGGCCGAATCCGGGAAAGCGTCCACCCAGCCGTACAGCTCCGCATAGGGGTCGAGGTTGGCGATCAAGCCAGCCTGCCACAGGGCGCCGTCGATGGACCAGCCCTCATTGCCCTGCATCACGTCCGGGGGATCGTCGCCCGACATCACCAGGCGGATGGTCTGCTGGGAAGAGGCCCACTCTTTGGCCTCCACCTCTACTTTGACGGTGGGGTTGGCGGTCTCGAAAGCCTTGGCCAACTCCAAGAACCCGGCGCCGATCGTCTCGCTCGCCTCGGAAAAACCGACCCGGAGTGTGATGTCGCCGTATGGCTCGCAGGACTTGCCTATCGCGGCTGTGGTGGGCGAATCGTTGTTGCTCGGCGTGCTTTCAGTGCCGCAAGCCACCAAGCTGGCGGCTCCCATAGCGGCGGCCAGTGCCACAGCAATCCATTTGAAGTTTCGCATAACTGTCTCCTTTGTCGCATCATTGCCACATTGTTGTCATGAAAGATGTTGCGTCCTATGCACCTTCAGTCAAGTTACGTCTAAGCTTTCAGAGTGTCAACTTTAGGCTCAGTGCGGCGTTTTTCACCGTTCATGTGTGTTCAGTGTAAGTCATGAAAGCCGATCCGGACACCTGTGGCGATAATTTGTTACCTCAATGTTATGTTGCATTAGTTGCAACACTATGCGATGATAAGCATCACCCTGACTAGCGCTTTTGGAGGAAGCCGATGGCAAGCCACACCATGACTGCCGCAGTGCTGCGGCAAATACCTGACGACCGGCTCCACATCGAAGCAGTGCCGACGCCGCAGGTGTCCCAGCCCGACGACTTGATCGTGCGGATTGGCGCATGCGGTATCTGCGGAACTGACTTACACATAATGGAAGGTGAATCTTACCTGCCCGAGCTTCCTTTCGTGCTAGGACACGAGCCAGCAGGCACGGTAGTCGCCGCTGGAGCAGACGCCCAGCAGTGGTTGGGCAAGCGCGTCGTCATCACCCTGTTCACCGGCTGCGGCCATTGCCCGCAATGCCGCCTCGGAGACGAGCGGCTTTGCCCGGACGTGGTTTCCGACACTGGCGTCTTCGGAGCTTGGGGCGGCTACGCCGAATACCTGCGCATCCACGCCGCGCAAGCTGTCGCGGTGCCGGACTGCCTGAGCGACATCCAAGCCGCTTCGTTGGTCGATGCGGGAGCCACCGCCGCAAATTCGGTGCGGGTAGCCATGACTGGCCACCCTAAGCGGGTTCTGGTGCTCGGCGCTGGACCGATAGGTTTGCTGAGCGCCGAAATGTTGCGGTCCGAAGGCGTTGCAGTCCAACTGACCCAGCGCTCGCCACGGCGTAGGGCTGCCGCTGCCGCGTTGGGCTACGACGTCGTTGGCTCGATAGCCGAGACCGATGGCGCCTTCAGCGCCGTCATCGACGCCACTGGCTCGCCCGATGTTTTCAACGACGGCGTGCGGGCGCTGGGGCCGCGCGGAAAATACATCCTCGCCGGGTACGCTGTGGTGCCAAACGCGGATTTCGCCGAGGTTTCCCACAAAGAAGCGGAAATCGTCGGCATTCGCTCCGGCTCGCGGAAAGACCTAACCAATATCATTGAGCTTGCGGCGCAAGGGCGTGTCCGCCTTCCCCAGATCGTCACCTGGCGGTTGGCGGAGATCAACGAGGCTATGGATGCGATACGCGGTCGGAAAGTGGACGGGAAAGTCGTCATCGTTCCGAGTCAAGGCCAGAGCAGCCGCGCACCAAGAGGAGAGAAGCAATGAAGCTGCTGCTGGAACCGGCGCTGATCATCGGCCAGCCCATTGCGGCGAGTTTCGCCGCCGCCGTCGAATTCGGCTACGACGGGGTGGAGTTCGGCAACCGGAATGACGCGATACCCGCCTACGGGGCGCTGGCAATGAGCCTGGCCGACCTCTCCAAGGCGGGCAAAGCGGCGGCGTTGGCTGGCACAGTGATCGAATCGGTGGCGATAATCCAAAGCTGGGCCGACCCGGACGAGGCGGTTCGCACCCAGGCGGTGGCTTGGTGGCGCGACGGGATCGAGGCGGCGCTGGCGTTGGGCGCTCGGCGGATCAACACAGAATTTACCGGCAAACCCGACCAACCGGAGAGCAGCAGGGAGTCGTTCTTGCGCTCTTGGGAAGAGATCGGGCCGGTAATCGAGCGGGAGGGGATGGAAGTCAGAGTCGAACCCCATCCGGGCGATTTCATCGAGGACACCGTTGGCGCGTGCGCGTTGATTGGCGAAGTCGGCAGTCCGGCCCTGGGCTATCTGCACTGCTTCCCGCACACCTTCTACTTGGGCGGATCGATTCACGACCAGCTTTCCAGCGCCGGACGTTTCGACCATATCCACTTGGCTGACACTTTCCGACCGGCGCGGACCATCCTCAACCCGCCCGAGCCGGGCCGCCGCATCCACCAGCACTTTGACCTGGGCCGGGGCGAAGTGGATTGGACGGCGGCAAAGCAGGCTCTGGCGCTGGTGGGCTTCGACGGGTTGGCGAGCGTCCAGGTCTACTGCTGGGACGAGCGGGCGGCGGAGTCATTTGCCGCCAACCAGGCGGCGGCCCGTGAGCTGCTTGCCGACGCCAGCCTGCCTGAGGGCGGCGCCACCCAGAGCGGCGGGCGCCGATGAGCACCACCCGCACCCCCGCCGAGGCCGACCTAGACCGGCCTGCCTCACTGATAGGCAGGGTCATCCGAACCCTGGAGTTGCTGGGCGCCCAACCCATGACGGCGGCGGAATTGGGCCGGGAACTGGGCACCAACCGCTCCACCGCGCTGCGCCTGCTGGCGCAGATGGTCGAGACCGGCTACGTCACGCGCGATGTCGGCAC
>JAIRXX010000285.1 GCA_031268065.1 Propionibacteriaceae bacterium | reverse complement strand
AATTCGCCCCCGACTACGCCACCGACGTCGTTGATTCGCTGGGAATCGACCGGGACCGCCCGACCGTCGTCTTCGTAGGCCGGATCACCCGGCAGAAGGGCCTGGTCCATCTGGTGCGGGCGGCCCGGCTTTTCGACCCGGACACACAATTGCTGCTTTTGGCCGGCGCCCCGGACACCCCGGAAATCGCCGCCGAATTCGACCAGGAGTTCAGCGAGCTGAGCAAGGCGCGTCCGGTCACTTGGGTGCAGGAGATGCTGCCCAGGGCGGCGGTGCGCCAAGTGCTGACCCATGCGACTGTCTTCGCCTGCCCATCGATCTACGAACCGCTGGGCATCGTAAATCTGGAGGCGATGGCCTGTGAGACGGCAGTGGTGGCGTCGGCGGTGGGAGGCATCCCGGAAGTCGTCGTGGACGGCACCACCGGCACTCTGGTGGCCTACGATCCAGACCAAGCCGGTGATCCGGGCTTTGTGGCGGGTTTTGAAGCCGAATTCGCCGAGGCGGTCAACGAGTTGACCCGCGACCCGGCCAAGGCGGAACAGTTCGGCAAGGCCGGCCGGCAGCGCTGCATCGACGAATTCTCCTGGGCGAAGATTGCCGCCGAGACTGTCAGCGTCTACGAGAAGGCCCTCGCCTGGCACCAATCCCAGTGAGCCGCGCCGAAGCGGCGCAAAAAAACGAGGGGTCGAGTCCCGACCCCCCAGTTTGCTCTCTCGGGTCTATACCCCCACAACACCTTCCAGCGCCGCCTTGAGTTCGGCTGCCTCAGCGGCGTTCAGCTCTATGACCAAACGCCCCCCGCCTTCGGCGGGTATCCGCATGGCAATAATTCGACCTTCTTTGGCCACTTCGATAGGGCCATCGCCGGTTCGCGGTTTCATCGCTGCCATCGCATACCTCATTCTTTGCTGGAACGAACTACTCTATTATTCCATTCCTTCGCCCTTGGGCGAAAGCGAAAACGAGACGGGAGCGTCCACATCGGCCTTCTCCGGCTCCAACATGGCCGCTTCGCCCGCCTGGACGTCCAGCGCTGGCGGTGCTGCGGCGTCTTGCGGCGCGGTGCCGCCAGCGATTTCCGCGCTGCTGGCAGTGTGGGCGCCGATGGAATGCCAACTCTGGTCAAGCTGGTCGAATTGGAGGGCGACGCGATCCAGCAATTCATCCACTTGCTCCACCGAGTAGCCTCGGGCGACCACGTTGAATCTGGTGGCGCGAATATCTTCCCCATCGAGCAGGCCAGCTGGGATGTACGGCTTCGGCGTGTCGGTCAGGGTGCCGGGCATTTCTCCGAAGCGGCCACTGGCCGCGACCGCACCCAGGCCGAGCACGACAGCGGCCAATACCCACAGCGCCAATTCCATAGGCCGAATTCTACTTACTAACCGGGCCAACCCCGGAAAGCGGCCACAAAATGTCCAACCCCGCCGCCAACCGGCCACGGCGGAGGGCATCTCATCCTCAGGGCCTGCCAGGGTTTTGCCTGTGGGAAGTCCCCCGGTGCGAACCCAACCCGCCGCCCCAGCCGCCAAACTACAGCAGCGCCAGCTCAACCGCTTCTTCGGGATCGTCGGTCAAACGAACCAAGTCCAGATCAGCTGCGGCGATATAGGAATGCGTCAGCATTTTCTCCCGCACCCAATCCAGCAGGCCGGACCAGAAATCGGTGTCGAAGAGAACGACGGGGAACGATTTGACCTTCCGCGTCTGCACGAGGGTGAGCGCCTCGAACACTTCGTCAAAGGTGCCGAAGCCGCCTGGCATCACGATGAAGCCCTGGGAGTATTTCAAGAACATCACCTTGCGGACGAAGAAGTAGCGGAAGTTGATGCCGAGCGAAACATAGTCGTTCATCATCTGCTCAAAAGGCAATTCAATGCCAAGCCCGACCGACACTCCCCCAGCTTCGAGCGCTCCCTTGTTGACCGCCTCCATAACTCCCGGCCCCCCACCGGTGATCGCCGCGTATCCCTTTTCGGCCAACAGCTGCCCGATCTGGTAAGCGTTCGCGTAATGCCCGTCGCCGGGTTGGACCCTTGCCGAGCCGAAAACGCCGATGGCCGGTCCCAACTCGGCCAGGGTGCCGAAGCCGTCCACGAATTCAGCCTGGATGCGCATTGCCCTAAATGGATCGGAATGCACCCAGGATGCGTCCGACTTATTGGCCAGCAGCCGCTCGTCCGTTGTGGTGGGCAGCACCTGGTCATAATCGCGGAATGCCGGGCCTTGAATGCGTTTGCTCATAGTCCCAACCTAGCCCATTGCCGCCGCCAGCCCGCGACAGGCCACGCGCATCCCAGTTGGCTAGCCGAGGTAGCGGATAATCCCGGCGTGGCAGGACCGCAATTGCTCCACCGGGCAGAATTCATCGTCGGCGTGCGCCTTGCCCGGATCGCCGGGGCCGTAGTTGACTGCGGGGATCCCCAGCGCGGAGAAACGGGCCACATCGGTCCAGCCGTATTTGGGCGAAACTTTGCCGCCGATGGTCTCGGCGAAATCTTTGCTGATCCCCCGGTCCAAGCCGGGGCGGGCGCCGGGGGCGAAATCGATGTACTCGGGGACATAGCCGGTGAAAGTCTGGGCGATGAACGCTTTGGCGTCGGCCTCGTCGCGGTCAGGGGCGAAGCGGAAATTGATGGTGATGACGCATTCGTCGGGAATGACGTTCACGGCGACCCCGCCGCGAATGGCCACCGCGTTCAGCCCCTCTTTGTAAACAAGCCCGTCCACCGACACTTCGCGCGGCTTGTAGCGGTAGAGCCGGAAAAGCACGTCGGCGGCGTCGTGGATGGCGTTGTGCCCCAGCCAGGCCCGCCCAGCATGGGCTTTGCGGCCCTTGGTTTTGATGTTGAAACGCAACGTGCCCTGGCACCCGCCCTCTATTTGCGCGGAAGTTGGCTCCATCAAAATGGCCAGCTCGCCTTGGAGCAGCTCGGGGTCGAGCCTGCCCAAGCCGTTCAACTCGGCTGCTACTTCCTCGTGGTCGTAGAAAATCCAGGTCACGTCGTATTTTGGGGCCTTCAAGGCGGCGGCGGCGGCCAGCATCACCGCGACACCGGCTTTCATATCGCAGCTCCCGCGCCCGTAAATCCGGCCATCCTCGAAATAGCTGGGCAAATTTGCGGCCACCGGAACGGTGTCGATGTGCCCGGCCACCACCACCCGCCGCTCACGCCCCAAGTTGGTGCGGGCCACCACCAAGTCTTGATCGCGCAACACCTCCAAGTGCGGATACGCCCGCAGCGCCTCCGCTATCTCGTCGGCCAGCCGTTTCTCATTGCCGCTGACCGACTCGATATCAACGATTGCGCGCAGCAGCGCGACCAAATCCCCGCCTAATTCCAAGCCCATACCCGGCATCCTACTGCGCTGGGACGCGATCAGGCGGGGGCGAACCGCTGCCTAGCCACCAGCCTTATGCCGCTGGCGGCTAAACCCGGCTGTTGAGCCAGCGCACCACGTCCTTTATCACTTCGTCCTTGCTGAACTCGTTGAAGATTTCATGCATCAACCCGGCGTAGATGCGCAATGATTTGTCGGTGGTGGAAATCTCGCCGAACAATTGGCGGGAATCCAATTCGGCGACCAACCCGTCGATGCCGCCATGCAGAATCAGCGCCGGAGCCTTGAACGCCGCCGCTTCCGCCTTCAGGTATTCCAAACCACCGGCGAAGGAATTGCACAGTCCAATCGATATCTGCTTGCCTACCAGCGGATCGGCGTCGTAAGCCTCGGCCACCGCCGGATCGGAGCAAACCCCGCCGCCCAGTTCGTTGGGGAGATAGCTGTGCGGGTCTCCTGGCATTGGCAGCGGCCCCATCAGCGCGTTGTTGTATCTGGTAAGCGCGCCGGAGAGCACGATGCCAGCGGCTTTCTCGGGATATTTCGTGCCGAACAATGTGGCGGCGTAACCGCCCATCGAGTGCCCGATGACATAGGTGGCCAGGTCTGGGACTTCGCGCTGGGCCACGTCAAAAGCCGCATTGGTGTCGTCCACGATTTCGTTGAAATCGGAATAGTAGACCCGCTCGCCATCCGAGCGCCCGTGGCCACGGTGGTCGAAACGGAAGACCGCATAACGCTGGGCGAGCAGCCGCGCCGCAAGGTAGTCGTAGCGGCCCAAATGCTCGCACAGGCCGTGGACGATGACCACCAACGCCTTCGGACCAGTCGGCACCTCAAGCTTGGCGAACAACTTGGTGCCGTCAAAGCTGGCGAACGTGAATTCTTTGGACATCTTCGTCCTTCCTCAAGGAGACAATTCTTCCCCCACATTACCGCCGTTCAACCTGTCCAGAACAGCCGCCGCCAGCAAACGCCTGCGCCCTTGGGCTGGCAACACCCCTCAGCCCGGAACCGGCCCAAGCGCGTAGCAGGCGATGGCGCTGGCGGCGGCAACATTGAGCGAGTCGATACCGGCCCGCATCGGTATCCGCACGCAGAGGTCGGCCTGCTCGATCCAACGCTGGGATAGGCCTGCCCCCTCGGTGCCGAGCAGGATCGCCAGCTTCCCTGGCTTGGCTCGCATCCGAGCGGCGAAAGGCTCCAAGGCTGTGGCGTCTTCCCGCAAGGCCAACGCCGCCACCAGAAATCCGGCCTGGCGCAGCATCGGGACGGTGGTGGCCCAATCGTCCAGCCTGGCCCAGGGCAGCCGGAAAACAGCGCCCATCGAGACTTTGACCGCACGCCGGTAGAGCGGATCGGCGCAGCGCGGGCTAATCAGCAGCCCATCCCATCCCAGACCGGCCGCATTGCGGATGATGGCGCCCACATTGGCGTGGTCAACGATGTCTTCCGCGACCACTATCCGCTGCCCGCCAAGCACCTGGGCAACGCTGTGGCGCAATTCGCGGTGCAGCGCCGCGAGCGCCCCGCGATGCACATGGAAGCCGGTGATCTGTTCGGCCAACTCTTCGCTGACCAGGTAGACCGGGCCGTCAAAACCCGCTAATTCCCGGCTCAACGCGGGCAGCCAGCGCTCGGCCAGCAAGAACGACCGGGGCCGGTAGCCCGCCGCAATCGCCCGCCGAATCACCTTCTCGCCCTCAGCGACAAAAAGCCCCCGCTCAGCCTCCAGCGAGTTGCGCAGGCTGGAGTCCCGCAACCCCACGTAGTCGCGCGCCCTGGGATCTGCTTGGTCGTCCAGCGTTATGTACTCGGCCATCGCCAGGCAGCCTACCCCAAGCCACGCCGATCCGAGGGCGCGGTGAAACCAAGTGGCCCCCACCATCTCGGGCAGCGTCACGGCTGAGTTCAGACTCACACCGCCGACGGGGATATAGGGTCGTCCGGTAGCCTTTAGACCATGAATCGTCCCGCACATGGATGGGGCCTGGTGAACACGCATAGTTCCGGCCAGCACCTCGACACTTGGTTTCCTTCCCCAAAACTGGGACCGGCACTAGACGGCGCGGCTGGCACCGAACTCCCCCCAGCCGCCTTCGATGAAACGCGCGAGGTCAAGACTGAGCCGCTGCTGGTCCAGATCGACTTGGACACCCCGCCGACGAGCGCTCCGGACGCATATCTCAGGCTGCACCTGCTCAGCGCCCGGCTCTGCCAGCCGCGCACCATCAATCTGGACGGGCTCTTCGCCGTGTTGCCCAATGTGGTCTGGACGTCTGCCGGGCCGTGCGCGGCGGAAGACTTCGAGGCCACCCGGCTGCGGTTGCGCCGCCTGGGTCCGCTGACCGTCTTCGGCGTGGACAAATTTCCCCAGCTGACCGATTACGTGGTGCCCTCCGGGGTGCGAATCGCCGACGCCGGCCGAGTCCGGCTCGGGGCACACCTGGCGCCGGGTACCACGGTGATGCACGAGGGGTTCGTCAATTTCAACGCCGGCACCTTGGGCGCGTCGATGGTCGAGGGGCGCATCTCAGCCGGTGTCGTGGTGATGGATGGCACCGATATCGGTGGTGGGGCATCCATAATGGGCACGCTGTCCGGCGGCGGCCAGGAGCAGATCACCATTGGCAGGCGCTGCCTGCTCGGGGCGGAGTCCGGGGTGGGCATTTCGCTTGGGGACGACTGCGTGGT